>CAZOEM010000063.1:0-10478 GCA_964578735.1 uncultured Halobacteria archaeon
AATATCTTTTCAATTAACGTTTCCAGCCCGATCTTATCCCATTTGAAGTAAGTACAGGAGTTAGTCTTGACTAAAAGAAATCAGCCAGCGTCTTTTGATTCTTCGCCTCTTCCTCTCCCTCTTCTCCAGCCACTTTGACAGTCTCAACTTCCTTCGTTTTTATTGGTGCTCCTTCAACTTCAACTTTAGCCACACTTCTCTTTTTCTCTGGTATCGCAAACGCACCTTGATATATCCTCTTCGCTTTTTCCTCTCTATCCGTGCCACTCATTAAAGATGCTATTTGCGGTACCTCCAGCCGCAACGATGCCGTAATATCCATCGCCTTCTGCTCGTCACGAAAAAGGATTGCCAAAAACGGAACTACTGAGAATCGAGCATAGGTCACAGGCACTTTGCAATATTCCGCTATACTCTTTGTCATATCCTCATTTACCGGTACGGATTTTATACCTTCCTCGGTTCGCTGCTCTCGCTGCCATGGCGAGCGGAAATATAGTGGCACTCTTTTATCTACCTGCATCTCTTTTGCAGAAAGCACACCGCAAACCATTAAACTGGACGTATATCGCCAGAACTTAAAATTCTCTCGGCGTCTCGCGCGCCCTAAAAACATGTCCGCCCTGCTCAGGTACTGCAAACCATGTAAAAAGCTTTTGTCATTATATTGAAACGGAAAATTTTTGTGTATCCATTGTATGCTCTCCTCTGGCGTCTTGTCAAGACCGTAAAGCGAAGTTAAGGCTTCTTGCATATCGTATCCACCGAAAATCTTCTTCAATACGGCAAAGATGTCCTCTTCTACATCTCTCCCCCCTGTCGCTATGCTCCCTACTTCTAACTTCAATTCAGACATAGAAATAGCCAGCAAGTCGTTTACTGCCGATCTCAAATCGCCATTGGCGTTTTTGGCCATAATACGTAGTACTTCATCGTCTATATCCATCCCTTCTGCATTGCTTATCCTTTTTAGAACACGGAAAACAGTACCTGGCTTTATCCTCTGAAATTTTATTAGCTTGCAGTTACGTAACAGCGTTCTCCCCATCCCGAATTTGTCATTAGCAATGAGTATTATAGGCTGTGTGCTTCGTTTCACTATCTCTGTTATCGCTTTCGTTCCACCTCTATCTTCGTTGCCATGAATATTGTCCGCCTCGTCCAAAATGATTAACCGTGTCGCCTTGCTAAACGTATTGCTTGCACTGGCGGGTCCAACTATACTTCTTATCACGCCTGCATTTCTCTGGTCGGATGCGTTAAGCTCGATGACCTCCCAACTGCGTTCAGAAGCGAGTGCATACGCAGCGGATGTCTTGCCACAGCCCGGTGGTCCGAGAAGTATAACCGCTTTCTTCGACTTACCAACCACATCAGCCCACGAGTTCAGCTCTCCTATCGCTTTCTCGTTGCCCACAACTTCGCTTAACTTCTTTGGTCTGTATTTCTCGGTCCATTCCTCACTGCTTTCTTGCATTAATTAAGTTACTTGTGTAATAGACAACAGCCCATATAATAATAATATTTATGCTTTCGATTAGCTAGTAAGGGAAAGAAGAAAATAGAAAAGTTCTTATTTAAGAATGACGTACTCCAGATTGTAAGCTATCATGAAAGGCGATAAGAAGAGAAGGGAGAAGGAGAAAGCAGCGGAATCTGCATCTTCTTTGATTTCTGATGGTATGGTGGTGGGTCTCGGCACAGGGTCTACGGCAGAAATTGTTATAAGGGAGATAGGCAATCGAATAAAGAGAGAAGAGTTCGAGATTTTTGGCGTACCTACTTCTCTTAGAACAGAAATGATAGCAATAGAATGCGGGATTCCCATTACTACTCTTTCTGAACATCCTTCTTTGGACATCTGCATTGATGGCGCAGACCAGGTGGATTCGGAACTCAATTTGATTAAAGGCGGATGGGGCTCGCATACAAGAGAGAAGATAGTATCTTACGCCGCGAAGAAGCTTGTTATCTGTGTTGAAGAAGAGAAAATAATGGGGCAGCTAACTAAGCCGGTTCCTTTAGAAGTTTTACCATACGCCGTGAAAATAGTGGAGAAGCAAGTGAAAAAGCTTGGTGGCGAACCTGCTTTACGGAGTGAAGGAACCAGAGGAGGGTATTCCGTGACGGAGCACGGTAATCTGGTAATAGATGCTGATTTTGGCGTTATCGATAAGCCCAAAGAAGTGAGCGCTGCTCTCTCTTCTGTTGTCGGCTCACTCGAGCATGGGATATTTACGAATGCTGCTGAGGTGCATGTAGGCGTTGAAAAAGGAGTAAGGATATTAAAGCGATAAAAGAAAGATAAATAAAGAAGTTAGAAGTATGGAAAAAAAAGAGGGGTAGAAAAAGATGAAATTATTGGTGAGTCCGAAAGATGTGGAAGAAGCGAAGGCAGTGATTCGTGGAAATGCAGATATAGTGGATGTAAAGAACCCCAAAGAGGGTTCTTTAGGCGCTAATTTCCCCTGGGTTATTTCGTCTATAAGGGGACTGATAGAAGAAGAGAAAGGAAATGGCATGAAACTGAGCGCGGCAATAGGCGATTTTGATTATAAGCCAGGGACAGCCTCTCTGGCTGCTTTGGGCGCAGCCTCTGTCGGTGCAGATTACATAAAGGTAGGCCTATACGGGGTAAAAACGAAGCATGAAGCGATAGATTTGCTTAGTGGTGTTGTTAAAGCGGTAAAGGGTTATGACGCGGACAAGAAAATTGTCGCCGCTTTCTATTCTGATTACACGCGCATAGATTCCGTTTCTCCTTTTGAGATTGCGGCTATAGGAAAAGAAGTGGATGTTGATGTGGCAATGGTGGACACGGGCATAAAGGATGGCAGGTCAACATTGGAGTTCCTCAGCGAAGAAGAGCTTAAGGCCTTCTTTTCTGATTCAAAAGCGCTTGGACTGGAGACTGCTATTGCTGGCTCGCTCACATTTGAGAATATCCCGGCGGTAAAGAGGATCAACCCTGATATACTGGGTGTTAGGGGCATGGTTTGCGGTGGCAACAGAGAAGATACTGTAAGGGCCGAGTTGGTGAGCAAGCTGAGGCAGGCGGTTGCAGAATGAGGCTATGATCCAGGTAAAAACTCGAATCAGGGACGGGGTACAAAAGTGGTAAAAATGAGAGCCAAAAGAAGAAGGAAGCCTAAACTCACTAAAGCGGAGTTATATGAAATATCGTCAGGCTTAAATGGCATTGGTGACCTACTCGTGAGGATGGGTGAGCTAGAGAAGAGTGAGAAAGGGATGAAGAATATAGATAAACTTATGAGAAAGCTTTTTCGCGCTGATGACCGTGGGCTGATTCCCGTAATAGCGAATAATCCGGAATTGATGGATAAAATGGCTGCACTTGCACAGAAATGGGAGATGCACTCGTCGACACTGGAAAAAGGCCCTTATGATATGAATCCCGATGAACAGATAGAAGCAGGAGAAAGTCTTAAAGATTTCTCAAGTCTGCTTAAAGAGATCGCCGAAGGGATGAGTGAAGATTAAATAGCTAACCACGAGATTCCGGTGTAACCACCAAATCGCTGCGGGCATGCAAAAAAGATAGTTGTATATCTTTTCCTTATTTGGTCTCATTTGATTACCATAATGGTTAATCAAAAAAAAGGTTGCTGTTAAAATCAATTTTGCATTATGGCTTATTCAATAATATAATAGCGGGAATCCAATCAATATAGACCTTTCCATTTACATCTGTGAATTGTGAGCATGTGATTGTCCCCCCGGTCACATTTGCCGTCCGTTCATGAATGATTTGAGGGTAAGAGCCAGTGCAAATGCTGTAGTTGTAAGTCTCCCCTGCTACGAGCGTAACAGCATCAAAGGTTATATTACGCCAATCGCCATCATAGCCCGTCCAATTTGCTCCTACAATAACGCCCTTATCATTCCGGATTGTTACTCGTTCCGTGTGCCCGCACGTACCAGGGCAGGAATAGGTATAGAGTTGGGATACCATAATTGTCTGATTTGGCGTTAATGTTCCGTTATGTATTCCGCACATACTGGGATAGGGGTCTTCCGACAAGCCTGTATCGAATACCGGCTTTATAGAAACTACCCCGACCGGCTTTTCTAGTTCTCCTGCTGTGATCACGAATTCGCCGAGAGGTATTCCGCCAGTGTTTACATCCAGTTTAAAATCGCCATTAGTATCTGCTATTACTTTGATAGACATATCAACGCTCAGGTTTACAAATTCGGCATCTTCTGCTGCATTTCCATATACATTGACATTTTTTTCGCCACTAATATCAATAACCGTTATACCCCACATAGTAAACGGAACTGAAATGGCGATGGTTGCGATGCCGTTGGTTGCTTTCCGAGGTCCGTCAGGAGGATATTCAACCGCGGGAAAGAGGAATAAAGGGCCTAAAGATACGCGAATATCTTTTATGTTCTCCGCTCTTACCGAGAATCCCTTCTCGCCCGGAGGGAAGAGAATGGCCTCGAATTCCGCAGAGTATTTGCCGTCTGAAACGGGTAAAGAACTATTAAATGACGATTTTATCCATACTGTCTCGTTTGGCGCTGCCCTACCGAATAACGATACATTTTCGCCAGGTATAACTATTTCCGGGTTTACTTTCAGCTCGGTTACCTCCGCACTGCCGATAGCTATGAAAAGAGTAAATGTGAACGTCAAGGCTAAAACGAGAATGACAAAAATACCCTTTGTTCCTATCGTTTCCTTTTTCATCGCTCACTCACTATACTATATATGCCTTCTAATATAAAGAAGAAATTAAATCTGTGTAAATCCGTGTAAATCTGCGTCCTAAATTAAATTTATAGGTAGAAGTTATACTATATATTCAATTAAAAAGAAAGCATTACCAAAGAAATTTTATTATACTTTAAATATACAAAAATAAAGAGTATAAATGATGAGGGTATAGGTGAAAGAAGAACCATGAGCGAAACAAGACCAAGTATAGTAACATTAAAAGATGTTGGATATAGAGTAATTCTGAAAAATGAGGATGGAACTCCAAGGTTAGTATGGCGGGGTTTTGTAAAAGAAGGGCAATATGGTAAGTTTATCTCCATAGAGCAGCACTGGGTGCGAAAGATGGAAGGCGATAAGATAGTTGATAGTGACTTTGGACGAAAGCGTTTCAATTTCCCTTATGAGAAGGAGAAGTCATTAGCTATGTTTAAATCAATAAAAGAGCTATTGGGTGCTGCTTTAGGTGCTGCTTCCCGCGATGACCTGGCGAAGGAAGTAGAAGAGGAATTCGGTGACGAACTCGAAGGTCTTGATGAGTAGTTGTAGTGTCTCAACGGAAGAACGTTTTGCAATACTCTTCTGATCTACCGGTATATGTCACATCAAAATCAGAGGGTAGGCATTTTTTATACGGATATTGTGCGAATCGGTAATCCATAAGAACGATGATGCAACGATCTTGCTCACTTCTTATGCCTCTACCAGCCGCTTGCAGCACCTTTGTAATCGCCGGGTAGAGATAGCCGTAGTTCCTCCCGGTTTCAGCCCCGTATTTCCGCACATAATAGCCCTCTATCATCTTTACCTCCAGTGTTGGCGGGCTTAATGGCAACCCAACCACAATAATCGCCTTTAGCGTATTGGATTCGTAATCCATGCCTTCGGAAAAGGAGCCACCCTGCACGGCAAGCAATATGCCGTCAGTATCATCCCTTAGCGTTTCATATAACCTATTTTTCTCCTCCTTTCTCATCTCTCTCCGTTCTACCATTACCCTACCCCTTACTGCGTCTGGTAAGTACGTAGCAACGCTTTTGAGAAGTGCATAGGAGGGGAAGAAGACGGCCATGCCACCTTTTACATATTTAGCCACTTCGCCTATCTTTCCCGCCATCTGCCTATACATTTCTTCGCCCCTTTTTGTATATTTCGTTGTAAGCGCCTTTGTAACGACAATCATACGGTTTTCAGATGGAAAAGGCGACTGATATTCATTTAAAACGATCCCCTTACCTTTTATCCTGGCCGGAGATGCGCCTAAAACATCGGCATACATCTCTGTTGGGCATAACGTGCCGCTCATTAATATAGTTGAATGTGCTTTAGCGAATATCGGCTCGCTTATCACCGAAGGATCAAGCAGTTTGAAGTAGAGTCGTGGATATTCTTTCTGCGTAAGCGAAAATATTCGGAGACATTTCTCCCTTGTGCTCCAGCCATCGAGGAAATCGGCAACGCTGAGTAGGTCCCTCTGCAGCATCTCGTTTTTATATCTCACGTCGTCCGTAGTCCTGCTACCAGAGGTTTCAAGGTCTTCGGCAATGCTCCTGAGTGAGTTTACAAAATCGTCATAACTCATCGCTTCTATTCGCCCCCGCCCCAACACCTTCGCCATCTCGTCCACTAGAAAATCCCGCTCCACTTTCATTTCGTCCTTGTTGTCTTTACTCGCACCCATAGCTAATTTTTTGAATATACTTTCCAAACCCATGAGATTACCCTGCATCTCTCGATCTCGCCGGCGAATATCTCGTGCTATACCGGTTACGGTGTTCATTCGTAATTCACTGCTGAGATTACCCCTTATACGGTCTGGCAGATTATGTGCTTCATCAACGATTACAATGAGGTCTTCTAACCCCTTTTCTATTTTCTCCAATATCCGTTCTGTGATGTCTGCGGAAAAGAGATAGTTATAGTCACAGACGATCACATCTGCACTTCCTGCTGCTTCCAACGCCGCCTTATAAGGGCATACTCCTCTCGTGGTGCACCAGTTGCATAACTGTTCCACATGCATTATCTCGCCTTTTATCCGTATCAGCACTTCTTCGTCCTGTTTAATGAAATAGCGGCATCTTTTGTTCTTCTGTTCGGACCTGCAAAATTCGTTGAATAAGAAATAGAATTCCCTGTGTATTGGTTTCGTTCGTGGGCACATGGATTGCTTTGAGGTAATATCAACAGCAGTGAATTCCCGTTTTCCATGATCCTTTATCAGCCTGAGCGTGTCAATAGCGATCTTATGTTGGCTGCGCTTGGAAGTGAGGAAAAAGATCGTTTTTCCGTTTTCCACTGCGTATTGTAATGCGGGAACGAGTGTTGCGACTGTTTTTCCTATCCCTGTAGGTGCATGCGCGACAAGGATTTTACCTCCTTCCACGGCACCCTTTACATCTTCCATAAACTCCCGCTGTCCGTCCCTTATCGAAGGGAACGGGAAAAGAGTGGTATTTGTTCCTTTCATTTGGTTCTGTTATCAGGTATATTTAAGTCATATATTCCAATAATTAGTTTTGTTTTGATAAATAGTTATTAACGAGCATAATAAATAGATAAAGGATAATGGAAATAAAAGCCAAAGAGGGGAGGAGATATGAACAGATATGTTCCTTTTATAACGCTGTCAGAGCTAAAACCGCGTGTTTGGATTACGCTTTCGGGCTGCAACTTCAAATGTAAAGGCTGTTTTAGCCTCGCTCGTAATCCAATAGGAGAGCAGATGACAGTTGAACAGTTAATAAACTTGGTGAAGGACTCAGCAAGCGGCTATTATAGCGCACTGGAAGAAGCGGTGATAACGGGTGGCGAACCTACGCTAAACAGGCATTACCTCTTAGACCTGGTATCGCAGTTAAAGGAATTTGTCGGATGGATAGTGCTAGACACGAATGGGTTTCTTTTGGACGGTGCATACTTAGAAGAGCTAATAGCAGCGGGTTTAACTGAGGTTACTTTTGATTTGAAGGCATGGAGTGAAGAACTGCATGAATGGTACACGGGATATTCAAATAAACGTGTATTGGAGAACATAAGGAATGCGTATGGAAAGGTAAAGCTCGTAGTGAATACCGTGTACATACCGGGCATTGTGGATGAGCCAGAAATAGAGCAGATAGCGAAGTTTTTAGCGGAAATAGACACAAATAATATGATAGATTACCGACTAAATAGATTCCGAGCGGAATTGAGTTACGAGAAGATATCACGGAATCCCTATCCGGATGAGATGGAGCGTGCATATTCGATTGTTGCTAAATATATGAAAAACTCAGTGATAGGTAAGAGCTGTGTGCGAGAACGGAAGATAGAGGTAAAACGGAGCTGGATAACTGTATTCCCGGATGGTACGCTAAAAAGACGGACTTTAGATGATTATAGAGAAGAGAATAAAAGGATGGCTTTAGTTTAGTTTAGTTTAGTAACCCACGAGGTCACAGAGATTTTCACTTAAAATCTTTCATCACCTTCGTGATATTCTCCACCACATCAGTAGCAAGCAACCCATATCCTTTATCTGCAAATGCTAGGTTGCCCGCAGTGCCATTAACAAATGCGGCAGCAGTTGCCGCTTTTAACGGGTCAGAAGCGATAGCAAAGAAAGCGCCTGTTATACCCGCCAGCACATCGCCCGTCCCGCCAACGGTCATCCCAGCATTTCCTTTTCTGGTTAGTTTTACCCTAACACCGTCCGATATAATGTCCGTGGGCCCCTTCATCAAAGTGACAACCCTGTTCAGTTTTGAAAACTCCTTTACAAACTCTATCCTCTCTTCCGTATTGGCCTCAGGAGGCACTTCTACGCGCCCGACCATACCACCAATCTTCGATAATTCGCCTGCGTGTGGTGTTATAATAACCTGCTTATCTTCCAACGGCAACTGCAACCCGTAAAAACCATCCGCATCCACAACCACCTTCTTAGCATCCTCAATTATCTCTCTTGCAGCCTTTTTTGTCGCTTCTTCTGCGCCCAAGCCCATGCCTATCACCACCACATCATGCCGCTTTACCAGGTTTGATACCACTGGCACGTCCTCCTCTACCAATATCACAGAAGAAAGCGGTTGGACGATTAAATTAGGCGATATGGAAGCGATAATAGAAGATACGCTTTTAGGTGCTGCTATTGTCACCCAGTCTGCACCCGCATGCAGTGCAGCAAGAGCCGCTAAAGTAGGCGCGCCAAAAAAAGGGCCGCCACCTACTATTAACACCCTACCGTTATCTCCTTTATGGCTGCTTGCTTTTCTCTTCGCTACTATCCGCACGTCGCCAGGACCCGCTAATCGCTCCATTCCTTCGGGAATGCCTATGCCTGCAACCACCAATTCACCAACGTATTTGGTAGCATTTAATAAACCCCTTTTCGCACTGTGAAACGTGACAGTGAGATCAGCTTGGACAGCCTTTTCCGCTTCGCCTGTATCGGGATTTAACCCTGAAGGTACGTCCACTGCAACAACAAATGCGTTAGTATCATTTATCAAATCAATTGCAGTTGATTCGGGCTCTCTTATTTTACCGCTTATACCGGTACCGAAGATCGCATCTATTATCACCTCTGACCCGTATAGCGTTTTGAGTCCCGAAGAGTCCGTTATCTCTGCAATGTCAAAACCGTTTTCTTTTAAAATGCGCATGTTTCTACTCGTCTCTCCTGTTCTCAGATATTTTAAACGGCCAAGCAATACGATTTTCACGTTAAAACCATGCAAATGCCGTGCGGCCGCAAAGGCATCGCCGCCGTTATTGCCCTTGCCCGCCACTATTGTTACGCTCGTTCCTTCACCTGTAAACCGCTTCTTTATCTCGTTTGCAACGTTAGCGCCTGCGTTTTCCATTAGCTGTAACGGTATCAGCCCAAAGAATTTGCAGTTCTCATCCAGAACGGCCATCTCCTCTGATGTGATGTGTCTTCTCATTTTTTTCTAACCTCTGATTCCAGAACTTTTGACAATTTCAATACCTTCTGCTTTTGGATATTCCTGCACCATCCATTTCAAATCAGATATATCCGAAAAAGTTTCAATTAGTTAAAAATACAAACTCTTAGTAATATACAATAGAATTAATCAGTACGATCTGAAGTTAAGGGGCTATAAAAGATGATACCGGAGCTGATAACAGTTAAGATCCCAGAAGATAGAATAGGTGTGCTAATAGGGCATAATGGCGTTGTAAAATGGGATATAGAGAAGAGATCAGAGTGCAAGATAACAGTAGATAGTAATGAAGGGGTGGCGTATATAGAAGGCGCAGAAGACGGGGACCCCTTGAAGGCTCTTCGAGTTGCAGAAATGATAAAAGCAATTGGTAGGGGTTTTTCTCCCGAGATTGCCGTTTCTCTGCTTGATGACCCTTTACTCCTCTTTGAGGTTATTTCCCTTTCTCATCTCACACAAAAGACGTTAAAACGTGTAAAAGGGCGTGTAATAGGCAAAAATGGACGAACAAGGAGGGCAATAGAGGACCTCGCAGGCGTTGAAATCACGATCTACGGGAAGACTATAAGCGTGATCGGACATTTCCAGCGGATAAAATCTGCACATGATGCCATCGAGATGCTAATAAATGGCGCACCCCACAGCTCGGTTTACGCCTTCTTAGAGCGGAGAAGGCGAGCGGAGACAGAAGAAAAGAAATGGTATATCGAGTGAATAAAACATGACAGAACGCGGATATGAGGAAGCGGGGAGAAGAATGGTTGAACATCTCAGGCGACAGGGCG
>CAZOEM010000064.1:0-7812 GCA_964578735.1 uncultured Halobacteria archaeon
AGCAATACGCTACTTTAAATCTGTGTTAATCTGTGTTAATCTGTGTCTTAAAAATTATTGGAAAATGATATAGTTCTGGTAAATTAATATTCGTGAGTTCCCTTACGCGGGTAAGCGAGCCAAATGTGAGTATTGTATTGAAGTCCGCCGAGTTGATCTTATTGATGTTCGCTATCGTGAAACACACTAAATGGTAAACAATTGTCGAAATGGAGGGGAATGAGTCCTGTGAGCATGGAAAATATTGCTTTGTTTATACCCGCTTGACTAAGTTGTTTGTAATATGGAAGAAAAACGTTTCCATTGTGAGAATTTGACCACTATAAAGATTATTTCAAATACAAAGACTATTACCTTATATAGCATAACAAACAAGGATGTACAAGCTAAAACAGAGGGGTGGGTGAAGAGATTGAGCTACGAGTTAGAATTACAGATTGCGGCTCTTGCAATCTGTTTTATAGCGTTTTTCTATCTAACGGGTCTCTTTGTGAGTGGTTTAGGCTCTCTTGCTAAACGATTCAACGTGCCCGAATCAGTTGCAGGCGCTTCTGTAGCAGCTATGGTGAGCAGTGCACCGGAAATGGGGGCGTCCCTCTTCTCCGTTGTGGAGGGGCATCCGGATATAGGTATGGGGACAATCGTCGGTTCGGCTATCTTTAATATCTCCTTATTGGTTGCTTTCTCCTTCTGGGTGCGAAAATGCATTCTCGATGAGAAAGTGCTCAAACGGGATGGTGTATTTTATCTCCTCGTTGTGATTGTTACGGTAGTGACGATCATGGATGGCGTTTTGACACAATGGGAGGCATTATCATGGTTCTTGCTTTATCTCCTCTATTTCATCTGGCTTTTTAAGGATGCGATTAAAGGTAAGTTCGTACCCAAAGAGGAGTTCAAGTATGTATCAACACGGAAAGCGATTTTTTATACCGGAATAGGTGTTGTGGGAATAGCAGTGAGTGCGGATATAATGGTTAAGTCAACCGTTTATATTACTGATACTTTTGGTTTATCGCAATCGCTCTTTAGCTTGATTATTATTGCGATCGCGACCTCAATACCCGACCTTTTCGTGTCTGTGGATGCGTCAAGGAAAGGTATGGGGAGCTTAGCCGTTTCTAATGCACTGGGTAGTAATATTTTCGATCTCCTGGCTGGGATAGGTTTGCCTTTCAGTTTCGTTGCGGTAACTCATATTCCGGGCAACATAGGACTATCTGCGTTCTATCTCTTATTATCCGTCTTCGTCTTCTTAAGCATAATTGTCTTCAGGCGAAGTTTAGGTAAGAAAGAGGCAGTTGTATTAGCTGCTGTTTACGGTAGCTATCTTATTATTCTTGTGCTCTGGGGCTGGATGTAACATTTGTCATTGTATCCAAAGTATAACTTCTACATATAAATTTAATTTAGGACGCGGATTTACGCAGATTTAATTTCTTCTGTGTTAATCAGCGTTAATCTGTGTCTATAATTAATTTTAGTTTGTTCTTAACCGCCTTATATACAGCCTCGCCCATGCGAACGCTACTGCGGGTCCAATGATGTTTGCTACGACCAAGCCCCACCATACGCCAACCACTCCCAGTTCGAGATTGAAAGCGAATAGAAGAGCAAATAACGGCATTAAAATTAGCGTACGCAAAAGCGTGACTGCCAGTGCGTACATCCCTTTCCCTGTTCCTTGAAAGAGCGAAGAAGAGAGCATTCCAAATGATACTGATGGGTAAAATAGACTCATTATCCTGAAGAAAATTATCAGCTCGGGAGCTAAATGTGCCGCCCCCTCGGACTGTGTGAATATCATAGCGATCTGCGGTGCAAGAATGCAGGTTGCCACACCTATAGCTGTCTCTATCACGAGACCCACCTTTGTTGCATAGAGATGTGCAATACTTACCTTTTCATATGCGTGCGCACCAAAAGCAGCTCCGGTCACCGATACAACGGCAGTAGCGATACCAATAAGCGGCAATATTGCTACTGTTACTACCCGCCACCCTGTTGAATATATCGCTACGGAATCGGTGTTGCCCACTTTTACTAATATTAGATTCAATATCAATATGGTTAACGAGATAGCGAGCTGCATCACGGAAGCAGGCAGAGCGACCTTGAAAATATCCTTAACTATCTCTTTATCCAATTGGAACCCACGGAACTTGAATGATACGTACGTATCCTTTTTGAGAAGCAGCCAGTTTAGCATGATAATCGATGTAATGGCCAGCGATATGAGTGTGGCCCAGGCAGCACCGGCAACTCCCAGACCAAAAGAGTAGATGAAAATCGGGTCCATGACAATATTCAGACCTGCACCCAATGCCATAGCGTACATGGCTCGCTTGGCGTCCCCTTCACTCCGCAGTATAGCATTTGCTACGGTAGTGAAAAATATGAAAATACTGCCGGCGAAGATAATCCGGGCATAAGATATTGCCATATCTGCCGTTTTACCTGCACCTATAAGGACAAATAGCTCGTCACTAAAGACATAAAGCGGTATGGTAAAAAGAACAGTGAGTAACAGCATCATAATGAGTGTATGAACGGCCACGTTGTCTGCTCCCAGCTTATCCCGGGCACCGATCCTACGTGATATGGCAGACCCAGCACCTATACCTAACCCATTTGACAGTCCCATAGCCAGGAAGAAGAAGGGGAAAACGAAACCAATAGCTGCGAGCGCGTTTGCACCAAGACCGGAAACCCAAATTGCATCCACGAGATTGTAGATTGTTTGCAGTGACATAGCTGCGATCATAGGTACTGCGAGTTTGATAATGGCTCTTTTCGGATCGCCAAATAACGTCGCTACGCCTACTGTTTTCTTTCCCTGCGATGACGCATCAGAAATGGCCATCTCTGCTGGTCCTGTATTGTCCATATGCCTTTGTATTTGGCCTATCTGGTTTGCTAAGCAATATCTCACACTAACACAAGATTACTTCTATAAACTACAGCATCGTATTCTTTGCGACCCAAAAGCTGCTCGATTTCGCGCGATTGCGCTCCTTTTATCTTTTCAATATCGCTGCTTGAGTAGTTTGTGATGCCGCGAGCGAATTCCACACCTTTGGCGTCAACAATGCTTACCGGATCGCCACAGATAAACTCACTTTCAACACTGACGATCCCAGAAGGTAGCAAGCTACCGCCTTGTTTGACCAATGCAGTTTTAGCACCTGCATCTACTTTGATTTTGCCCTTTGGCGATGCAGAGAAGAGAATCCAATGCTCTCTATCGTTTATCCGCTCCTGTTTTGGTATGAATAAAGTCCCAACAGGCGCACCTTCTATAATCTGCATGAGTATGTTCTCTTCACTACCGTTTGCGATGACCATAGGAATACCTGCTTTCATGGTTACCTTAGCGGCTTGTATCTTCGTCTTCATACCTCCGACACTCGTTTTACCGCCTGTTTCCGCAATACGTTCGATCTCCGCTGTTATTTCGTCCACAATGGGTATGAATTCCGCTTTCACACTCCGTTTAGGGTTATATGTGTACAAGCCGTCTATGTCAGAGAGTAAAATAAGTAAATCCGCACCGAGGTTGCTTGCCACCAATGCGGATAAAGTGTCGTTGTCGCCAAATTTTAGCTCGTCCACAGCCACGGTGTCGTTCTCATTGATTATTGGAATTACGCCTGACTTAAGCAATGTGATCAATGTATTTCTAATGTTGAGGTACCGCTGTCTGTTGACGAAGTCACCGTATGTCAACAAAACCTGGGCGATTGTCTGTCCAAATCGAGCGAAATAGCTGTCATAGGTGCTCATCAGGACGCTTTGACCAACGGCAGCAGTAGCCTGTAATACCTTTACGTCACGGGGTCTTTGCTTCAGGTCGAGCTTACCGATACCCGCACCGATAGCACCTGACGTCACTACAATGACTTCTTTACCCAGCTTCACCAATTCAGCGATCTCTTTAGCGAGCTTTTCCACTTTCCGTTGCTCAAGCCGGTAACTCTTATCCGTGAGATTGCTGGTTCCTATCTTTATCACGATCCTCTTCGCTTTTGATATAGCTTTCCTATTCATGTGCACCGGCTCCAGTTAAAATCTAAAATATAAAGATATAGGGGAAAAAGTCTTTCTAAATTAAGTGTGTCAGAAGCTAAGGAATAAGGATAGGAAACGAGGATGTCTTCATAGTACTTCAATACTTCTATTTTATCCTCTTGTGGCTTAAAAACCAATTTGAAGCCAAAATGTTCAAAAATTTGGCTCACCGTATATCTCTTTTACCTTGTATCTATCCTCTAAAAGCTTTTTGTTCTCCTTGATGCTATTTTTTATCTCCTGAAAGCTTTTAGCCATCTTTCACCTCCTTGTATTTCTTTTTAAAATGTTCTATGCATATCTCAAGCAATTGATTGTATAAGTCTTCCTCTTCCGTAACACACCACTCTTTTTTCTCCTCATCATCCCAAAAGTAGATTTTTTCGTCGTCCCATCCGTGCAATATCAATTTTATATTTCCGTATTTCATTCATCCAATCTCCCTTGCTTATCTATATCTTTTACTTCCTATTAATCAATACCTATGAAATCGGAATTAGAGAAACAGAGGAGATGATATAGCGATAACCAAACGAGTGGCTGATGCTTGCAATTTGATGGATATGAAGGTTTTAGACCATATCGTGATCGGTAAAAATAAGGGAGATTATGTGTGTCTTATGGATAAGGGGCTGATAAAAGGAGTGTAAATAGAAGCAAAAAGCTTACAAATTCTCTATTTCTAACCCTTTTATTCCGTTAAAATGCTTGATATTCCTCGTAATTAATTTTTCATTGCTTGCCAGCGTTATGCTTGCTACCAAAATATCCATATCTCCTATCAATTCGCCCTTTTCTTTTAGCTCAGAATAAATCTCGCCGTAATGCTTTGCCGCTCTGAAAGTAAAATCGAGTAATTTTAACCTATTGAGAATCCCGCTGACTGCTTTAAGATTGTCATCAACTCTTTCAGAAAGATAAGCACCCTTAAAAAGTTCAGAAGCGTTTATTGGCGTTGTGGTTATTCTTTCACCCTCTGCAAGCAGATTTCTAAGCTTTTTCAAAGCGTATTTGTCTTTCCTAATCAGAGCTATGAGGAAATCTGTTGATTCAACGTATTCAACCAAATCAAATCTTTTTGTTAATCTCAATATCACATCATTAATACTTTCCTTCTCGCCCTTTAACTTCTCCAAAACGTTATAGGTAGTTTCAGATAGTGTTATACTCTTGTGTGCCATGATAAAAGCTTACATTTAATTCTATTTAAAGTTTGTTTTATATTTATCTCTCTCAATCACCCCACCATAATACTTCCGCACCACGCTGTCCGCGAGCTTAGCCTCGCTCTCATCAACGGTCCCGATAATCTTCGCAAGTGTGATGGCTTCCTCCACAAGCTCCTCTGCCAGTCCCTCTAACTTCTCCATAAACCTGCTCCTCGGATATGCGTATGCATAGTATTCAAGCAGATGCAAGCAATCAACCGAGTTCCTGAGCTTTAGGTCTGCAATATGTGGATAAACAATCCACTAATCTATTCGCTTTAAATGCTCAACGATTTCAGTAACAGATATACTACGTAATCTCAAAAAGGATTTTGCAAGTAGTTCCACCTCAACACACAACATATCACCCATTGAGATATCCTGGACTCTTTCGAATACCCTTTCTCTATTTCTCCAAAACGCCAAATTACATCGTTTTGATCCATTGCAAAGGGTTATGTTTTCTGCACCCTCCGTTGATTTTTTTTCTATAACCCAACCGCTTAATCTTTCTCTGAACAAAGGGGTCCACTCGCATCAAACATTTTAAAACTCGCACGTATAACACTATTTTTTAAAAAACCACCTACCTATTTCCTCATTCCTTCGTAAGCCGGCTCTAGTATTACTAAAAACCCATTATCTCTTAGACAATCACATGATTGCCTATCTCTTTCGCATCCTCAAGAAAGTCGCAAACCGCCATACAAGCAGTTCCGGGACCTGCCCCATAGTCAAGTATTTTTACTGAATCTACCTCGGGAATTATCTTTTTGTTGTTTTCGAGATTCTTCAGCAAAATCCATTTTATGGCTGGATGGTTCAAGAAGAAATAATAGCGAAGATAAGCTATTAGGTGAGAGTTGTCCCTATATAAATCTACGGGAACGATCCCTTCGGACATTTTGCGATAGCTCCTTTTGAGTTCTTTCCAAGCCTCATTTATAGCCCATTCTGAACAACCTCCCTCAAAATCACTGATGTAATCATTCACACGCTTAGACACATACATAGGGATATACAGCGCTCCACCTTCTTCAATTTTCCTCTTCAATTTCTCCACATCCCTATTAATCATACATCCAACGAGCTTTGCCCGCCATTTCTCACCTTTACAAGCTTACCCCATCGCCTATAATCCTTTAATTTCCACGCGCCACCATTCGTTAAATCCTTAATATCACATGTCGGCTTTTTTTCTGAAAAATAACATTTCAAACAATTCCCATTACAGCCCTCGACTGGTTCAAAATTGTCCCCTTTTCTTACATAAATTGGTATATCGATACCTTCGCAATTATTAGAACTCATAAACTCTTTGTTTAATCCCCTGACGTTCTTCCCGCCAAGCGACTCGAACTCCATACAGAGGCTCATTGACACCTTATTTTTATCGCAAATCGCACGAAGCGTTCTGAACAATTTTTCCGGTATTCTATGTTCGCATGAAAACGCCCTCCGAGTTCCTCGGTATACAAACGGTCCATCACCCTTTTTGGAATTCCGAACAGTTTCTCAAATTCCACATATATCTTATGCTTCAGTGCCCTTGGGATATCCCTACAACTCACTATTATATGCCCTGCGCCCGCATCAACCACTTTTCGTACCAAATCTTCCAATTCTTTCTCTTCAGCGGTCACATAAGGTATTATTGGATCGATTCTACACACTGCGAATTTATCCGCATTTGCAAGCCGATCTATATTCCGCAGCAGCTCGTCTGTTGATGCACCACCCGCTATTAGCTGCTTTCGTTTATCTTCGTCCAGAGTAAGAATAGAAACTTCACCAAACGAATGTTCTTGCTTTTTAATCAATTTCCGAGGTGTATTCTCTGTTTCCATATGGTTCTATCCCGCTCCACCATCCGTGTATCTCATTATTCGAATCAAAAAGGATATGAGGTACCGGGAGTTTTATGATCTCAAATTGTTTAGTTTTTCTTCCGTATTTTATGGCTATTGTATCTAAGTTGTTATCCCTAGGTTTAGCGAGTATTGATAGCCATGTCCATCAGTTCCATTGTTGCTGTTATTCTTGAAACTTTGTTGAGGTCTACATACTACTTATTTGTTATCTTACCTTTCACTTTTACTTGCTTCAATGCTTTTTTTTCTATTCTGTTAAGTTTGACTTACGTTCTCTCCCATTTCATCTATAATCACTTCTTTGATGTTTTCTAATCCATTCACAAATCCTCTTTCTTTCATGCATATATAAGTTCCATCTCCAATATTAAGCACCCGCCGCGTACACACCCCTCTCCGAACCATAATATGCATCATAAACATGATGATAAACGAGGTCGCATTTATGCTGATATACCACAGGCGTATAACTTCTCGGCAGTCCATCATCCAGAATATTCTGGATGGTGAGAACCACATCAGCTCGAGTCTGCTGCCGTTTTCGCTAATCCAGAACAAGTTTCTCTTTCTTCAAGACCGACAATAACCTTTTAGCGGCATGTTTTACCTGTCTCTTCTCGTTCGCCGTTAAATCCGGTTTATAAAGCAAATCGAAGATAGCGAGT
>CAZOEM010000064.1:7822-10420 GCA_964578735.1 uncultured Halobacteria archaeon
AGGCCTTTTAACATACCTTTTCGTTTCCCTTTGATGTACCTGCCCACTATATCTTCGAGTTCTTCCTCTGTAAGATTCTCAGATATGCCCCTTTTCTCTTCTTCCTGTAATTCCTTTGCAAACGCGAGTAACTTATCAAAGAATATCTCAACGTTTACCGCACCCGAATTATATTCATCAATCATCTGCTGCAATTTTTCGAGAAAATTTGTCCTCGAACGGTTCAACCTGACCATATTGGTCGCTTTTCCTTTAACCGCATTTTTCAACCGCTCTGCATGTATATGCTTCTTCTCACGCATAAAACTCCGTTTCAGAGCTTCAAAATCTATCTGGCTGAGATTAACGCGAGATGTACCATAAGGCTCCTGCCGTTCCTTGATCACATAACCCTCGGCTTCTATTGACTCGTCAAGTAATTTATCTACTTTACCCGTAACTTCTGTTATTTCCACTTCTGGCGATAGCGCCCTGATCTTGTCTGCGATGACCTTAAACAATGCAGCTAGTTCGCTATATTTCACTGCTTCCGGGTCCGGAAGAATAGCCCTGTATAACTTGTTCACGCTGGCAGCAAGAGCAATGTATTTCCTCTTGGATTCTTCATTTACTAAAATGGCATCTACTGCGTCATCTAGCAATTTAATGCGCACAAATTTCTCTGAGCTGATAATATCATGTATGTCAATCCCTTTTTCTTTACAGAACGATACTATTTCCTGAATGCTATTTTCAAGCTCTTTTATAAGCTCGCTTTTCGGCTTGACGGGACTCTCTCCTTCTTCCAGACCACCGCCAATGGCGGACCCGTAGATGGCTAATGCTTTCTGGAGCTCTCTGAAAACGCCGATATAATCCACAATCAAGCCGTTGGGTTTATCCTGGAATACTCTGTTTGCTCTGGCAATAGTTTGCATCAGGGTATGGTTGCGCATGGGTTTATCGAGGTATATGGTAGAAAGGCTTGGCACATCAAAACCGGTCATCCACATCGCACAGACAAAAACAATTCTGAAAGGGTCGTCTGCGTCTTTAAATTTCGTTGCTAGATATTCTTCAATCATACGTTTGCGATGGTTCACAATATCCAGTCCGAGTTTCTTGAACCGTTCCACTTCGTTTTGTTCACTACTCACCACTACTGCCATGTCCGTCTCGTCCATAAACGTAATCGTAGTTGCAATATCTTCTCGCTCTTTATCGTCCCTTGCATGCTTTAAATCACCGTTCAGCCGTTCAACGCAGTGTTTCCAGTATTTCTGCACCTTATCATACATCTTCACTGCGGTTGGTTTGTCAATAGCGACAACCATAGCCTTGCCCTGATAGCCACGGCTCGTGAAATGCGTGAATATCTTCAGCTATTTTAGCCAATCGGTCATCTCTCGTGATGAGGTGGTATTGCCGAGCGAATTCTTGCTCTAATTTATTCTCCTGTGCTTCATCAAGCATGGATTCTTCTACTATCCGCTCAATGTCTTCATCAAGGTCTTCATTTTTTAACTGGAGTTCAGGTATTCGGTTCTCATAAAAGAGCGGGACAGTAGCGCCATCGTCCACTGACTGCTTGAAGTTGTAAATGCTCACATAATCGCCAAATGTCTTTCGCGTAAGTTCTTCACCAACAATCAGAGGCGTTCCGGTGAAGGCAATGAAAGCCGCATTTGGGAGCGCGCTTCTCATATTCGCAGCTAAGATGTCGTATTGCGAACGATGCGCCTCGTCTGTAATCACGATAACATCCGAGCGGTTAGATACGACCGGATAAGACTTGCCGGTTTCTGTTCTGAATTTTTGGATCAACGTGAATATGTTGCGATGGTCTTCTTGTAAAAGTCGTTTCAGATGTTTGCCGCTTTCTGCATGCACTTCCTCTTCCGTTACTGCACCAACACTCAGGAAATTGTTATATATCTGCTCGTCCAGTTCCTTCCTGTCGGTGACAATGACAAAGGTGTAATTACCTTTGTATTTTCTTAATATCTTCTGCGAGAAGAAGATCATGGAGAAGCTCTTACCACTGCCCTGAGTGTGCCAGAATACGCCTAAGCGGCCCTTTGCCGCACCCTCATCCTCAATCCTTCTCCCAGGGGGAGAAGGAAGAAATTCTTGAATCATTTCCACTACTTGTTCTGGATTATCAAGGATCGTTTGATTTTGAATACGAAGTAGTTTAAAACCCAATGAGTTCAAGTATTTACCGCGTTTTATGTCTTTCTTTTCAACATCAGAAAGCCTATGGACAGAACCATCTAATTCGATAATGAGTTTCAAATCATGGCAGTAAAAATCGGCGATATAATCCCCTATCTGATGCTGCCGCCGAAATTTTAGATTCAAAAACCGCCGGTCCCGTACCATTTCCCACAGGATTTGTTCCGCCGGTGTTTGGTTCTTGCGAAGTTCACGCGCACGCTCCACCAAGCCCGCAAACGGAAACCCGCCTCGATAATGCACCCTCTCCCCTCTCCCACTGGGAGAGGGGTCGGGGGTGAGGGTTGCAATTAATTTGTTGATCGCACTATTCACGCCCAGATACTGATGGTTTTTTGCTATGATCTTGATAACCGCGCCGCCAGTATCCTGAAACAGAATGAA
>CAZOEM010000065.1:0-1200 GCA_964578735.1 uncultured Halobacteria archaeon
CGATAAAGGGCTTTGCACGGATAGACGAGAGCGATATGCTCGCGAAACCCGACCCCTCTACATTCAGGATTGTGCCGTGGCGGCCAAAGGAGCATGCAGTTGCGAGGATGTTCTGTGACATTCAACAGCCAGACGGAAGTCCTTACGAGGGCGACCCGAGATACGTACTGAAAAGGAATCTGGAGCAGTTGGAAGAGAAGGGCTACACATTCTATGTCGGTCCGGAACTGGAGTATTTCTACTTCCGGGACGATAAGACGACCGAAGTCCTGGATGAAGGTGGATACTTTGACCTGACGACGCTGGATGCCGGAAGCGACTTACGAAGGGATACAATCTTAACACTGGAGGAAATGGGAATAGATGTGGAGTACAGCCATCATGAAGTTGCACCTTCACAGCACGAGATAGACCTTCGATATAGAGATGCGCTTACGATGGCAGATCAGGTCATGACATATCGGATTGTAGTAAAGGAAATTGCGCAGCGATATGGGTTTTATGCCACGTTCATGCCAAAACCCATCTTCGGGGTGAATGGTTCAGGCATGCACGTGCATCAATCGTTATTCAAAGGGGCTAAAAATACGTTCTTTGACCCGAATGACGAATACCATCTATCGGAGGAGGGTAGAGGTTATATCGCGGGATTGCTAAGACACGCACCCGAGATAACTTCGGTTGCCAATCAATGGGTAAACTCATATAAGCGCCTGGTTCCCGGATATGAAGCACCTGTTTACATCTCATGGGCACGCCGCAACCGCTCTACGCTAGTAAGGGTGCCGATGTATAAGCCAGGTAAAGAGAATGCGACACGAGTGGAATTCCGCAGTGCCGATCCGGCATGCAACCCGTACTTAACATTTTCCGTGATGCTTGCGGCCGGCTTAGCGGGAATAAAGAACAAGTATGAATTGAGAGCCCCAACGGAGAAGGACGTTTACCTGCTGAATGCAGAGGAAAAGGTAAAGGAAGGAATAACATCGCTGCCCGGTAGTTTAATCGAGGCAATTGCACTGACTGAGGAGAGCGAACTGGTGCGAGAAGCTTTAGGTGACCATGTCTTCAACAACTTCATCACATCAAAGAAGGTAGAGTGGGACAATTATCGCGTGAACGTCACGGAATGGGAGTTGAAGGCGTATTTAGGAGTGCTGTGAGCGAGCTAGGGCTTAGCGGTGATGATGATATGAGGTG
>CAZOEM010000065.1:1300-10062 GCA_964578735.1 uncultured Halobacteria archaeon
TCAGGTGTCAGGTGTCAGGTGTCAGGTGTCAGGTGTCAGGTGTCAGGTGTCAGGTGTCAGGTCTTAGTGTCTATTAAGTCAAAAGCATAAAACCCAAAACCTGACACCTATACCAATAAAACAAAACAAAATAAAATAAATTATTGACACCGATTAACGCTGATTAACACAGAAAAAGATTAAATCCGTGTAAATCAGTGTAAATCTGCGTCTTAAATAGGTATACGTTACACTTTATATACAACGAGAAAAGTATGGACGAAAACGTAAAAACGAGAATAAAAAGAGTCGTCGGAGAAGATGCAAGGATAATAGAAGGCAAGTTCGAGCGTGAGCTATACAGCATGGACATTGGTGAAGTACCATTCGCAAAGCGACTCTTTGACACCACACCGGAACTTGTAATCCAACCTAAAAGCGTTGACACACTAAAAAAAATCGTTCAATTTGCAAACGATGAAAAAGTGGCACTGTTTCCAAGAGGTTCTGTTTCTTCTGGGCTTGGAGGCGTGGTACCCACGGTAAAGGGTATCGTTCTTGATTTCGCGTTCATGAATAAGATTGTTGAGCTGAACAGGGAAAGAGAGACGATAAAAGTCCAAACAGGCGTTAGATGGTCAGAAATCGAGGATTCTTTGAAGTCTGAAGATTTATCACTTAGGGCATATCCCTCAAGCTTCTTTTCCTCTGTTGGAGGCTGGATTGCTACGGGCGGCTACGGCATAGGTAGCTATCGCTTCGGGCATCTTAAATACCAGATTAAATCAATCGAGATTATGTTCCCATCGGGCGAGGTAACGTCTATCCATTCAGAGAAAGAGGAGTTCGCACGATTTTTCGGCACAGAGGGGCAGTTCGGTATAGTTTTGACTGCAACCTTGAAACTGAGAAAGAAGCCAAAGAAATCACTGCCACATCTGGTATACGTTGAAAGTGCCGAAGATGCTTTTGATTTCGTACGGGGCATGATAAGAGAGGAACTCAAACCCAACCACATAAAATACTTAGATGCCACACATCTTGAAGAGGCAAACTGCTTTCTGGACGAGGATTTATTCCATGTGAAAGATGCGGTATTAGTAGAGTTTGAAGAGGACGATGAGGAAACGAAATTTCTCGACTTCATAGGTGGCAGAGGTAGCCTTGCAGACGATTATATCTCAAATTACATCTGGCATGAAAGGCTCTTCCCGATGAAGAGAAGAAGCCGTAAACCAACTCCGCTGGCATGTGAACTCGTTATCCCACTTGAAAACGCTGTCCCCTATCTTAAGGTGGTAAAAAGGATAACAGAAAAATGCTGGATGAATATACATGTGGAATCTCATATAGTGGGAAAAGACAAGGCACTACTGATGTTAACGCACCTGTGCGATGTAAGGGAGCCAAAAGCATACCTTGCCCATATATCTCTTATCCCAGTCCTCACGAGACTCGGTATAAAGTTTGGTGGAGCCCCTTATGGTGTCGGCATCTGGAATACCCCCTTCATAAAGGATAAATGTGAGAAGAAGAGGCTTAAAATCTACAAAGCGTATAAGAAGGAGGTTGACCCGAGAAACATTTTAAATCCGCATAAATTCTTCGCGGTGAAGACAAAAATGGCAAATATACTGGGAATAACGTTTAAACCACCTCTGTTCAGACTGCTAATCCACCTTGCAACTTTGACTACGCCGATTTTTGGTAAACCTGCATCCCCCAAGGAAGAGTTTAAGGTGGAATCGGTACTTGAAAAGACGGTATATTCATGTATTAAATGTGGTAGCTGTGCCGCTGTCTGCCCTGCATATCTTGTCACTAATGAGGAATCTGTGACCCCCAAGAACAAGCTGTATCTCGCTAAAAAACTGCTCGTAGGAGGAGAGATATCGAAAAGCGATGCTGATAAGGTCTTTTTATGCACGCATTGCGGGATGTGCAGAGAGGTATGTCAGAATGATTTAGACCTCGTAACAGCATGGACAGAGCTGGAGAAGCTGCTTGAATCCGAATTTGGCGCGCCTGAAGAAGAAATAAGGGATTTCATCTCGACAATGGAATCAAGTGAAGATTACTGGAGGTTTGTATATAATGCCCAAAAAATATAGTATTGACACGATACCGAGACCACCACGGCATATACCAATTGGTAAGTTTGAGATAGAACGGGGCGAGGACTGCATAAATTGCGGAAGGTGTGCAATCGTCTGCGTCTACGAAGTCCACAAAAGGCAGGACGAGGACTTGAGATGTATGGCAGAGCCTGTTGAGTATCGCTGCAAAGGTTGCTTCTCCTGTATCCAGGAATGCCCGAGAGCGGCGTTGACTATCCGTAAGGGAACGGATTATTCGCGGCTCGGCGATTCTTACTGGACGCCGGAGATAATCAGTACGAACTGGTATCAAGCAGAGACTGGTAAGATTCCCGTCTCTGGTGCGGGATATCGTGGTCCTTTCTCCGGTGAAGGGTTCGATTCGATGTGGACAGATATGTCTGAGATCGTAAGACCTACGAGGGATGGGATTCATGGTAGGGAGTACATCAGTACCACGGTTGAAATCGGGAGAAAGTTACCGGCAATCAAATTTGATAGTCACGGAGAAATCGTATCGCCTATTCCACCTACATTAAACGTGCCAATACCGATAATCTTTGATATGCTCCCATTTGGCGGGTTTGATAGTGTATATGACGCAATGGCAAAGGCTGCTTCTCATCTGGACACTTTTATGATTGTAGACGCGGATGGTGCGTGGTTTAAAGGAGAGGGGAGAGGGGAGAGGGGAGAAGAGAGAGGGGAGAAGAGAGAGGGGAGAGGGGAGAAGAGAGAGGGGAGAAGGGAGAAGGGAGAAGAGAGAGGAGAGAAGGGAGAAGTGAGAGGAGAGAAGGGAGAAGTGAGAGGGGAGAGGGGAGAGGGGAGAAGGGGGAGAATGGCGAGAAGGGAAGAATCTCAATTTATACCTTACATCTCACATCCCTCACTTCACCACTTTGACGTAGATTGGATTAAGACATGCAAAAGGGTTGAATTAGAATATGAGGACGGGATTATTAGTCGGATAAACGCGCTGAAGAACATAAATCAGGGGCCTAGTATCTCTGTAAGAGTTCCTTTTGGTGCTAACGTAGAGGGAATAGTAGAGGAATTGACTTATGCCGGCATAGAAGTCATTCACCTTTACGCAGACATCAATGGGACGGCGATTAATCAAACGGACGAAAAAATTGTGACCAAAAATGCTTCGATAAAGGATATGACCCTGGAAGTTCACAGACATCTGGTAGACCTCAAGATCCGGGATGATGTTACGCTCATTGTAAGTGGCGGTATCGCAATGGCAGAGCATGTGGCTAAAGCAATAATCTGTGGTGCAGATTTGACTGCTATTGACCTGCCGCTTCTTTTCGCGCTTGAATGCAGATATTGTAAAGACTGCCAAGAGGATTTAGCGTGTCCCGTAGAGCTAAAAGGCGTAAATCCTGAATGGGGTGCGCAGCGCATAATAAATCTTATTGGTGCATGGAGGAACCAGCTTCTTGAAATCTTAGGCGCTATGGGATTACGAGAAGTAAGGAGGCTCCGTGGTGAAGTAGGAAGGGCGATATTCTTTGAGGATATAGAGAAAGATACGTTGGATAAGGTTTTTGCGATGGAGGTGTGAATGTTTTTTATCTGCTCAAAATTCGGTGGATTTCTTTTTCTCTCTTTTCAGTACTGTAGATTACATATTGGTTTAAGTCGCACAGAACCACATCTCCACGAGAAATGGTTACCATTTGAGTTCCCCGCGTGCCAGGCGATTTTCATAATCTTCGAGATTTGGCAAATAATCGGCAAAGTCTGATTCAGCGATTTTTAAAGCATCGGCAAAGAGTACCCACAATTGCCAGCGATTACTATCGCGTTTCATTTGCAGAAAGTCTATGAAATCACTAACTTCCTGGATGAGTGGTTCTGGTAATTCGTGGATTTTGACAATGGTCTCTTCATAAACTGTCATACAAATCCCCTTCCTTTCTTCTCATTTTCTTTCTCCACTTATTAAAGGTTATACCGCCATCATAAAAACTTTTTGGGTAACTACTCAGGTCAGTCAAAAAGGAGGATGGACGTAGCGTCTTTAATGCAATTCAAGATGCATTTTTGTGTAATCCTCTTATTTCCTTCCTTCTTTTACAAGAAATAGTCAGGGGGGGTGAGTAGTTACCTTTTTGGATTCATAACTAAAAATACACAGGAAAATCTCTTGTTTTGTAAGTGAGCTAAAAGATGTAAATTCTGAATGGGGTGCACAGCGCATAATAAATCTTATCGGTGCATGGAGGAACCAGCTTCTTGAAATCTTGGGCGCTATGGGGTTACGAGAAGTAAGGAGGCTCCGTGGTGAAGTAGGAAGGGCGATATTCTTTGAGGATATAGAGAATGATACGTTTGATAAGGTTTTTGCAGAGGGGGTGTGAACATTTTTATCTTTATCAACAACTATTTATATTTCAACGTTTAATGAGTATAGGTGATGGGAATTTTTGTGGAACCGCCTATATAGGTAATGTAAAATGCTAAAAGAACTCATAACCTCGATGCGCCCGAAGCAATGGTACAAGAACCTAATTCTATTTGTCTGCATAGTTTTTTCTCACAACTTGTTTAGTCTCTCAATGTGGTTCGCTGTGATTTCTGCGTTTTCAATTTTTTGTGTGCTTTCAGGAAGTAGTTACATAATCAATGATATTTTAGACATTGAAAGAGATAAGGGCCCACCGCAAAATTAAATCCATAATTTTATATGGTATTACTTCCTTTAAATACGGGGGAAAAGAACTACCCCAAAAAACATCCGAATTGAAACTATACAATCAAACCCCCTAAAACTAAGATATTAGAGTTTATTTTGCGGTAGGCCCTAAGAGACATCCAATAAAACGTAAACGACCAATTGCTTCTGGGAGATTAAAGAAATCTCATGCTATTCTGTTTGCCTCTATATTAATAATACTTGCGTTGTGCGGGTCGTATTTGATCAATTCGCCGTTTTTTGTCATGACATTTCTGTTCTTCCTTTTTCATATTGCTTATACGCTATTTTTAAAGCATATAATTCTTGTTGATGTTCTAACAATCTCAACTAATTTTGTTATACGAGCTATTGCGGGATGTGTAGCAATAGGAGTTTTAATCTCGCCTTGGCTTATAATATGCGCTTTCCTACTCGCTTTATTTTTAGCACTTGGAAAGCGAAGGCATGAATTGGTTTTATTGGGCGAAGAAGCAAAAAGTCACCGAAAAATTCTTGAAGAATATTCTACTGAGATGCTTGATCAAATGATTAGCATTACCTCGGGGGCGTTGATCATATCGTACTCTTTATATACTTTCCTCGCCGATAATTATTACATGATGCTCACGATTCCCTTCGCCGTCTATGGTCTTTTCCGGTATCTGTTTTTGGTTCATGCGAGGAACTTCGGCGGTGAGGTGGAGATGATATTTTGGGATAAGGCGATGGCGGTGTGCCTGGGTTTGTGGGTGGTTTTGGTTATTTTGATTCTTTATGGCGTTCCAGATATGGTAGTTAGGGTTGTGGGTGGGGATTTATGAAAAAAGAAAAGTTTTTAGAGAAGAGATGTGGAGAGATATGATGAAAAAGAAGAATTGGTTGAAACAAATAGAAAATTTATTTAATCGTGTAGATCAGTTGGATGAGCGGAAAGTTCTACTTTACATATTTGGAATCTCTTTGATTATACGATTGGCTTATATTATATTTTTCCCAACTGTTATTTGGGGCGATGCCAATGCCTATGATGCTATGGCAATCGGACTTATAGAAGGAAACGGATATGGGGGTGGCACAAGCTCGTATTGGCCACCGGGGCAACCTTTCTTTCTCGCAGCTATTTACACTGTTTTTGGATACAATCTACAAATAGCGTATATATTCGAAGCGTTAATCAGTTCGCTCACATGCATCGTAATCTACTACATCGGAAAAACCGTCCTTAATAAAAAAATAGGACTAATATCAGGTTTGATCGCAGCTCTTTATCCAACTTTTATCATTTACTCAGGTTCGCTAAACACGGAAACGCTATTCATTTTCTTATTCACTTTATCGGCATTATGTCTATTAAAAATTCACGAAGAGCCATCTGCTAAGAACATCTTGATCGCTGGAGTATCTTTTGGATTGGCAATGCTCGTGAGACCTGCTATCATGGGGCTCATTCCTTTCATTCTCATTTGGATGTCATTGTCTTCCAAAGATAGAAAGAGAGATTTGATTAAATTTATAACCATTTTCCTAATTGCGATGGTTGTTATGTCTCCTTGGACGATAAGGAATTACAATGTGCATCACGAATTCGTTCCCGTGAGTACCAATGGAGGAGTTAATTTTTGGATTGGAAATAATCCTGAGGCAACGGGAACATATGGATCGCATGATTGGACAACTATGCCAAATAGTCCATTTATTAATACTAGTGATGAAATTAAACGAGATAGGTTGGGTTATGAAAAGGGTTTGGAATTTATTAAAGAAAAACCTCGTGCATTTTTAATTTTGAGTTTTAAAAAATTTGCTCACTTTTGGAGATTGGAATTAAAACTTTTTGTTCTTTATTTTGACGAGTGCTTTATTAATCCAATTCCAAAATGGCTATTTATGGTATTGGCTCCATTAACGGTTCTTCCTTTTATAATATTGTTACCTCTTGCTATCTTTGGAATCATATTTTATCAAAAATGGGATATGAAGGCATATTTGTTAATTTTGTTGATATTTTATTATATACTTATACATTCGATCGTATTTGCATCAGGCAGATATCATCTACAAATTATCCCATATTTAATTATTTTTGCTGCTTATGGACTTTGCTCGATAAATAGAGTTCGATCTGAAATTAAATCTGGAGATTCAAAGGCGAAAAGAAAGGTGATTATATTTTTCTTATCGATTACAGTTTTAATTGCAACTTGGTACTATTCGACGTGCTATTGGTTTGGCACAATTATATTTTTTATCAGGAAGTTCTTAGGTAGTTAATCATAAATCCAAAATTAACGACATATCGCATTACATATCTCAAAAACCAATTATCCAGTAAGCATAAAAATGAGTCTATGAGAATACACATGTTGTTAATACCTGGAGCAGAAACAAAATGAAATACGACCTACACATTCACTCAAAATACTCATCTGACGGCATTCTCGCCCTAGAAAAAATCATAACAATTTCAATAAAAAGAGGCTTAGACGGCATCGCAATCACAGACCACAACACGATAAAAGGAGGATTAGAAGCAAAGAAATACGAAACAGAAGATTTTCAGGTGATAGTCGGCTCTGAGATATCAACAGAAAGAGGCGAGATAATCGGTCTTTTCCTCTCAGAAGAAATCAAATCAAAGGATGTTCAGGACGTTATCTCTGAGATTAAAGAGCAAAATGGTATTATCATAATACCACATCCTTTCGATGAACTAAGGCATTCCGCATTTCATCTAGCTGAAGGAGATGCGAAATTCATAGATTGCATCGAGGGGTTTAATTCTAGATGCATCTTTCAAAAATACAATAAGAAAGCAGTGGAATTTGCAATGAGACACAATTTAACGATTACCGCAGGAAGCGATGCTCATTTCACAAACGAAATCGGAAATGCCGGAATAATCACAACCACTGAAAGAGAAGACGTTAGAGAAGCGCTCATTAAAAACGAGGTCCAGATATTTGGAAAGAGGTCATCGCTTGTAAATCATGTTGGGACAAAGGTGTTGAAATTATGGAGAAAAACAGTAGGGTTTGGCTAATCGTTCTTTTTGCCGTTATCGTATATCTGCTCATGGGCATATATGTGGACTTCGAAAATCTCGCTTCGGCGATGAGTGATTTTCCCTGGAGTTTTCTTCTTGTGTTATTTGCTCTGACCACAACGAACTACCTCTTCAGGTTTATTAAATGGGACTTCTTCCTTAAGCGGGCTGGCGTTTATCTGAACCTCAAGGATAATTTGTTTGTGTTTTTCAGCGGTCTTGCGATGATTATAACGCCGGGGAAAATAGGAGAAATATGGAAGGGGTGGCTGATAAAAGACATAAATGGAGAGGAATTAAGTAAAACAGTTCCAGTAGTAATTGTGGAGCGGATAACGGATGTTTTAGGCTTAGCTATCCTATCCATTTTTTGTATCCTCTACTACAAAGAGGGCATTTATCTCATCTTGCTTTTGCTTTTGCTTTTCTCAATATTTTTTGGTGCTGTAAAATCAAAAACTATTTCGACCTGGCTAATTTCTAAATTAGAGACTAAAATGGGGAAATATACGGAAAACATTAAAACAACGCACAAAACTTTTGAAGCAACTATGGAACCAAAAGGATTGATTGGGATGTCTTTTTTGAGCGCGTTTGCATGGTTTTTTGAGTGCCTTGGAATGTATCTTGTCATAATCGGGTTTAACGAATATATCAATATAACACAGGCAACGTTCATATTCAGTTTTGCCTCGCTGGCAGGTGCGGTGAGTATGATCCCTGGCGGATTGGGCGTTGCAGAAGCGACTATCTCGGGCTTGCTTCAACTTTTTGGCATCACACCTGTGATATCTGTCGGTGTAGCAATCATTGTGCGGTTTGGAACGCTATGGTATGGTGCTATTATGGGCGTGTTCGTATATTTGCTCTTCAAAACGAGGTTGAGAAAACAGAAGTATTAAAAGGATTAAAAGATTAGAATATTTATAAGGAATATAGGGAAGTAAAAAAATGTCCA
>CAZOEM010000065.1:10072-10392 GCA_964578735.1 uncultured Halobacteria archaeon
CAAAGTAGCAGTATTAAAAACGACTCCAGGAAAATTGAATGAAGATTACAGTCGCTTAATGCACCTTGTGGATTACAAGAAGGTCAAACCTGTAGAGAATAAAACGATAATAAAACTTAACCTCTCGTGGAGTTTATATTACCCTGCCTGTTCGACCCCACCCTGGCAACTTGAAGGGGTTTTAAACGCTTTAAGGGATGATGGTTATAAGGATATTATAGCAGTAGAAAATCAAACGGTAGTAACGCATCCCTGGAAAGGCGCCTACTATAGTGATCCCCATATGACTTGATACTGTTTTTTTCAACAAAACACCCAAG
>CAZOEM010000066.1:0-319 GCA_964578735.1 uncultured Halobacteria archaeon
ATAAGTGGTTAATATTACATAAATGGGACAGATTACCGTTGGTCGATACCGCAATCAGTTTTGAATTTGTGATTTATCCTTATCTCAATCCCTCAATCTCTTCACCATCTTTACCGCAGCTTCAACCGCCCTTTTTGCATAGTCTACCCGTTCTTGCGCTTCTAACCGCGTCATCCCAGGTCCTGCCACACCCAAAGTAACCGGCTTATCATATTCCAGCGCAAGGTCCATTATTTTACGCGTGAGTTGCGACGCTATCGCCTCATCATGTTTGGTTGCACCAGCGATTACGCAGCCCAGAGTGACAACTGCATCTACT
>CAZOEM010000066.1:329-10328 GCA_964578735.1 uncultured Halobacteria archaeon
ATGTCGAACGTTCCAGGCGTATATAAGCTGCGAGATACTGTTGCACCAAGAAACGCCGCATGTTCCTTACCCAGTATCTCCATCTGATAGGTAATATCCCTGTGAAACTCAGAGACGACAAAACCCAATTTTATCTCTTCCTTCCTCTCTTCTTCCCTCATTTTTAAGCACCTAATATTTTATACAGAACGAGATATTAGTCCTCCCTTCTTACGGTTATAGGAACAACACCCTTTTCAAATTCCTCTATTGCTATCACCGTGGGGTCTAGTTCTTCTGTTTCTATGAGCACTGGCGCACCCATGGCTATCTGCAGTGCCCTTGCACCTATGATGCGTGCTTTTTCATATTTCGTGTATTTTCCCCTTTTTTCTTCCAAGAAAACCGACCTTTAACCCTTATATGACAAAATGGGGTTGCTGAGATTTGAACTCAGGTCTCGGCATCCCGAACGCCGAAGGATAGTCCAGGCTACCCTACAACCCCCATCATTCATACGGTGCAATCTCATCTATCAGCTCTGCGTGCGTTAGAAGCATTCGTCGACAGCAGTATCTCTTTATACCCAGGTCATCCAGCACTTGCCCCGGATTCTCTCGCTTTATCCGCTCTTTATACACATCCCACACGTCGGATACTATTTTTCCACATGTGTAACATCTAACAGGAATCATAACCCCATCACCGATAAGACTTCTGCCTCTTTGCCCTTGCACCCTTTGCACCGGCTTTTTTAAGCTCCTTATACCGCATGTCACTGACAAACAAGCTTCTATCATAGCCCAGATAAGACTCCTTCAACGTTTCACTTGCCGTCCACTCAACTAATCCACGAGCTATCGCGGTTCGAACAGCCTCTGCCTGTCCCATAAAGCCGCCCCCTTTTACATTTACCGCCACATCAATGCCCTCAATATCAACATCAGGAAGCTGGGAAGCGATAAACAGAGGTTCTGATATTTTTGTTCTTACCACCTCTGGCTCCATTATTCCCAGTGGCTTCTTGTTTATCCTCACTTCACCCGTACCCTCTTTTATCGTTACTCGTGCTATTGCCGTCTTCCTCTTACCCACCTGATTAACTACCTTTTTTACCTTCGCTTTGGTTTTTACCTTTGCTTTGGTGACCATCCTAACTTTTCACTCACCTCCCCCAAGGTTACGTATTTACGAGACAACCTATAAGCCTCCGCATATTCCACCCTTTTCCGCTCCATCTTTTCATATTCTTCCGGTATGCCAAGGTAAACTTTCACTCGTGAGAGTGCATCTTTGCCCCGTGCCCGCTTATAGGGGAGCATACCCCTTATTGTTCGCTTTAGAATCCTATCAGGCATTTTAGGGTAGAAGGGTCCTTGCTCTCTAGAGCCTCTGTCCTTCTTCTGTTTGTAATCCTTAAGAGTTCTCACTTTTGAGCCACTTATTACCACTCGTTCTGCATTAACGATTGCGATTTCTTTTTCCTTATCGATCAACAATTCTTTCGCTACGCCACTTGCCAATCTACCCAAAATGAGACCATCCCCATCTAGTATCTCCATTTCCTCTTCCATCGCCTTTGTCATTTTATGTTATTAAATTAAATTAAACGATTATCTTTACACCGGACCCTTTAGGATTAGCTTTTATCAATTCCTCGATACGTATACACTTCCCCCCATTGCTGATTTTTTCGTATGCACTTTTGCTGAATCCTAACGCGGCAACAGTAACAGGCTTATCAATCGCTCCTGCACTCAGCACCTTACCAGGCACTAATAGCGTATCATTCGCATTTGAATATCTATTTATCCTACTCAGGTTCACCTCTGCGTAATTCCTTCGTGGTCGCTCTAATCGCTTCGCTATATCCCGCCATATAGGTGCACTGCTTTCTCTTGCATTCCTATTCAAATCATCTATTAGCTTATCAAGCTGTGGGTTTGTCTTCCTTTTTCTTCTCATCTTCTTTTCGCTTTCGCCATTCGCCATTCGCCTTTGAATCTTTTAGGTTACCACTTTATAAAGGTTGTTGAGAGAAGTTCATTTCTTTTTTATAATGCTTTTATCCTTGGATAATTATGATTAAATTGATCCTCCCATTTATTGCAATGGGCTTTCTCTTTCTGGCGCTGTTAGTGCATAAGAGGCTGATAAGCGCTCCGGGATGGATATTAATCGCCGGGTACTGCTATTTCGATGCGGACAATCACTTAGCTCAGGGCGAATACTTTGACGCTTCTTTAGTTCTCGTACTTCTTGCTTTATCGCTTATTTTAGCTTTTATTATGCTAAGACCAACGCTAAGCGAAAGAAGGGAAGAGGATTCACTTTACACGCTAATAAAAATCGCGCTTATAACTTCTGTTTTCTACTTCCCTTTCGCCAAAATCACCTTTCTCGGCGATTCGCTCATTTTCATTACCGCTAAACTCACATCTATTGTGTTAAATCTTTTCGATTTGGGCGTTTATGTTGATCCTAACAATCTATCCCGTATTAACACAACCAGCAGTTCTTTCCCTGCGAATTATCAACCGGTAATAGAGATAATCTTAGCTTGCACTGCGATACAGGGCATGGTTATTTTTATTGGTCTGATCTTTGGTGTAGAAGCACCAATAAGGCGAAAGCTAAAAGCCTTTTTTGTCTCTGTACCGGTTATTTATGTATTGAATATAGTCAGAGACGCTTTTGTCAGCGCAGCGTATTTCGAGAATTGGTTTGGCCCCCCACTCGAAAGCTTTTTTATCGCCCATAGCGAGATAGCGAGGATAGCAAAAGAGTATGGCCTTGTTGTATTACCAATAAATAGTCCAATAAATAGCTTTAATTTCGCTCACGGCATGATAGCGAGGATAGCTGCGCTAATTGCTTTGATTGCTATTGCTTATGCCGTATTCAAGATACTACCGGAGGCATTGGACTTTGTAGATGATTTTTTCGCAGCATTAAAGAGCTCATTCCGCGTACACAAAGCTATTTAAGCTATCAATAGGAATGGATAGTTCATGGAGAATCAGAAGCAAGTATTTGTTATCGGCCACAGAACTCCCGATTCCGATTCCGTCTGTTCCGCTATCGGCTATGCATACTTCAAAAATATCCTGGATAAGAGTTACCTCTATGTCCCGGCCCGAGCTGGTATTTTGAATAGCGAAACAAAGTTTGTGCTTGATCGATTTAAAATTGAGTCACCGATGGAGCTAGAAAGTCTTGCCGCTACCGTCAGTGATATGGAATTGAAAGACCCCATTGTAGCATCACCTAATAACTCGATAAGAGATGCGGCGACTTTAGTAAGGGAAAAGAATATCCGCACTGTTCCGGTCGTAGACTCAGGTAAAAAGCTATTAGGGATCGTTGGTCTAAAGGACATCGCAGAATATTACATCGGCAATCTGGGACGCAAGGACTTATCAACAACTCCGATTGACCTGAATCTCTTGGTCAGTACATTAAACGGGAAAGTAATTGCGAATCCGAATAAGATTGAAAGTTTAACGGGCCGGGTTTTTATCGCGGCGATGCAAAAAGCAACGATTGTAAACAAAATTCGACCTGGGGACATCGTTATTTTAGGCGATCGATCCGACATCCAATTAGATTTGATCAATGCTGGCTGTTTGGCACTTATAATTACGGGTGATTCCGCGATTAGCCATGAGGTCAATAGATTGGCAACGAAAAAAGGCGCTTTGATCATCTCTTCGCCTCATGATACCTTTACTACTGCTAGATTACTTGATCTATCCACTCCCCTCTATTCGATAATGTCGAAGAATGTCCCGGTAGCAGGACTTTATACCCGAATTTCCGAATTGAAGCCGCGAGTATTAGAATCAAAATATCGCTGTGCGTTAATTGTCGATAGCGACAATCGCTTAATTAGCATTGTTACCCGGACGGATTTGCTGCATCCGATAAGCAAAAAAGTTATTCTCGTTGACCATAATGAGATTTCACAGGCTGTTGACGGCGTGCAAGAAGCGCATATATTAGAAATCATTGACCATCATAGGGTCGGGGACATATCCACTCTAATGCCCATTCACGTCTGCAATGAGCCTATTGGCAGCACATGTACGATTGTTGCGCAATTAATGTTCCTTCATCAGATAGACATTCCACCCGATATAGCGGGATTGCTTCTTTCTGGTATCCTATCGGATACGTTAATACTGACATTATCAACAACAACAGATCGAGATAAAGAAATAGCGCGTAAATTAGCTCTAATCGCAGACATAGAAATAGACAAATATGGTAAAGAACTCATAAACGCTAGTATAAACATAAAGGGGAAATCGGCCAAAGATATCCTGCTTCATGATTTTAAAGAATATTCGCTGGGCGATAAAAAAATCGCCGTGAGTCAAGTAATGGTAATAGATAAAGAAGAGATAAACGTTAAAGAAGCGGATATAATGTCAGAAATGGGTGCGTTATTTGATGAAAAAGGGTATGATTTTGTGGCTCTTCTCATCACAAATCCGCTGCAACAGGGTGAGGAGGTCTTTGTTAAAGGCGATAAACGCATAATAGAAAAGGCATTTGATGTTGTAGTAGAGAACGGCAAATGTCATATACCACAGACGTTATCGCGGAAGAAGGATTTTATTCCTAAGATCGGATACTTCTGCACTACTTCATGAGTACTTTTTCAACACGCATCAACGGATAACCCATATCCTCTTCGTATTTCACACGCACATGCACTTCTACCTTTTCATATCTGACAACGACTTTAACGTCCAGCATTTCACCACGTAACTCACAATATCCGAACTCACTCTCGTTCGCCCGTACCTTCTCCCTGTCTATTTCCACTTCCACGGAATTCACCCAGGGCTGAAGAGATACGCTCCTCTCTATTGCAGTCTCCAACACTTCTACTGTTTTTGTACTCACGGGTGTGCCTATAAACTGATGGTATAGAGCACCTAATTTGATGCCTGCTTCGAATACTGCAATATCCCTATCCAATACCTTCTTTTCTATCCACAATCCGCTCACTACATCCCCGCTTCTCGCTCCTTCTCTATTATCTCCGATTCTTCTATCGTACCGTATGCCTCATACATCCTTATTACGAGAGCGAGCGCAACTGCAGTTGTGGCGACTCCTACCACTATCGCTGTCAGGATAAGCACATGAGGTAATGGATTCACATATAAGACTTCATGACCTTCGATCACGATTGGCTCGGTTCCACCTGTTATATCGCCCAGCGATATGTAGAATAGGAATATAGCAGTCTGAAATATGTTCAACCCGATGATCTTCTTTACCAGATTGTCCTTTGCAATCATCGCATAGAAACCAATGAGCATAAGCACAATGGAAATCCAGTAATTATATTTATCAAATACTTCTCCGATTAACCATTCCATCATTTTTAGTCTTCTCCCTCCACCTCTTCGCCCTCTCTCTTCCACACGAGGTTAAAAAATATAGATGTGATTACAGCCATCACTGTTATCCCGATTCCTATTTCTACGAGGTCCATACCCAAAGCTCGGTTCTCCTCAAAATGGTGTGTTAATGGAAGGTAACCATAATTGAGAAACTGTGCAGCAAAAGCAAGACCGCAGATTATGCATAGCAAGCCTACACCAGCGTAGATATACACGCCAGTACTGAAAAACACGGTATTTTTTGCCTCTGAAAATCGGTTACCTGCTTTAACGATACCCACAGCGATAACATATAAGATAAATGACGAGGCGATTATAACTCCACCTTGGAATCCGCCCCCAGGCCCACCGGCACCATGTATAATCACATATAACCCAAATAACTGGATAAATGGTACCATTAGCCTTGCCACTGTCTCTACAATGACATCCCCTCCTTTACCTCCACCCATACCACTAGTCTTCGAATTCATAGTGCATTTTGCCTCCAGAACAAAGAATTTAACAATAATGGATCTTTAAGTAGTTGCATTGCTCATTCAGGTCTCTTTTCCTTCCTCCTCAGTAATAATAAGACCGCCACACCGGCAGTGAATATGACGGTGGTTTCACCAAGTGTATCATAGCCCCTGTAATCAGCAAGAATATACGTTACCATGTTCGGCACTAAAGTTTCATCCTCTCCTTCCTCTACAAACCTCATGTAAAGCGAATACCGGAAAACATCCAGTTTATCCCCTTTTTTCTCAATAAAGTAATATTTCTGCTCCTTTGGATAGTAATGCTTCTCCTCGGGAATGATAACTGCATCCCACTCACCTTCTTTTAGCTTCGCTACCCCGGAAGGTAACGGAAACCCCCGCCCTTCTAATTTATCACCTAAAATCGTCGATATATTGCCCTGGTTCAAATCATCCTCTATACCCTCGGCATCCATATCGAACAGCCAAACATATCTGTTAGGTGCGGAATTTGCATCGCCAAAAGCAGGTATATCTTCAGCCACGTATACGAAAAGAGCGCCTAAAAAGATTACAAATAGCAGTGCCGCTATAGACATTGACTTCATTTCTTCTCCCACCTCTTCGTCCTGGATAATGCGGCGATTAAGAATGCCGTAGTTGCCCCTGCACCAACAGCAGCCTCTGTAAATGCAACATCCACTGAATGCATCTCCACCCAAACCACAGCCATCAGGAAACTATAAGCACATAAGAGCATAATCGCACTCAAGAGGTCTCTCACTGTTATCGCTGCTATCGCGATTATCACAATCAGAAACAACAGTGTGAGATCAAGCTGCCATATCATTTTCTTTTTATCACTCTTCCATAAACACCTTAGCTACCTTCTGCTGCATCGTCTTATCCACTAGGAGTGCATCCGCGGGCTTCTGCGCTATTGCATGTACCTGAAACCTGCCCTTCTCCTGCTCTATATTTATCGTTATCGTTCCCGGGGTCAGGGTGATGGAATTAGCTAAAGTAACAATAGCGAGATCGCTCCTCAAAGACGTATCAAATTCTATTACCGACGGGTCTATCGGCATCTTCGGATGTAGAACGCGATATGCAACATCGAAATTCGCCAGTAGTATCTGCCACAACTCCCAGACGACATATATGATGAATTTACCGGATTTCCGTAGCATCTTATCCCACTTTTGCGTCACCAGCAAGTCATGGGAAACAAAAGCGATAATTAGACTGCAGATTATGCCCGCTCCGACATGAAAAGCATCAAGCTTACCCTCCGCTGTTATGATATATCCGGATAAGAGAAGCCAGAACAGAAACATGGCACAAAACGTCACAAATATCCCAAATCCTTTTCCTGGTTTAGCACTGCTCTTTTTGCCCATCTTCACATCCTCCTATCCCCTTTCTTCCATGGCTTCACACCGGTATTATAAGCGGCTTTCATTATCGCATGTGTCGCCGTTGGATTGGCGAAGAAAATGAAACAAATTAAAAACAGCAGCTTCACGGGTACAAGTTGCACCGAGAGTTCCGCTCCCGGGCTATAATAGTAGATATGGTATAACAGCAACCCAAAAATTATAAGGACTTCCCCTAGCGTGTCGCACTTCCCGGTCGCATGAAGCCGCGTGTAGAAGTCGGGCAATCTCAGTAACCCTATTGCACCTGCAAGCATAAAGAATACGCCAGACGCCAGAAATAATACCACAATTGGTAGTAGGATCATCTCTATTAGCTCGACCATACTTCACCCCTCTCTAAATATTTCGCGAATGCTAATGTACCGATGAAATTTAACAGAGCATAAAGAAGTGAAATGTCAAAGAACAGAGGCCTTTCGAATATATAACCTATAATCACTAAGAGAACGATTGTTTTTGTCCCTATCACATTCACCGCCGCCACACGATTGTATACCTCGGGACCAACAGTAGCGCGGTATAAGGCCAGGATTATCGTGACTACGATTAACAGCGCAGTCGCCAAGAATATCGTTAGCATTGCTTCCGGTTCTATCATTTTTCGCTCTTTTTGGGTTACCTATTATCCTATAATATAGGTAGTTGAAGAGGTAATATAAATAAGTTTCGGAATTTTTCTGTTCTATGATGGTTATATTTGAGGATCAAAAGAAGAAGGCGCTTGAGCGATTGCGTATACAGGGCGCAGATGAAGAAGTAGGGGCGATAATAGCGGCGCTAAACAATCTCGACTATTTCTATACAACAAGCAGTTGCTCCGGAAGGGTCGCTTTGATTTGTATTCCCGAGATAGGAGCGAAGAGGGAGGCGGAATTTATAGGCAAGTGGCATCGCGCGGTAATGAAGGAAGAAGTATCGGAAGCGATAAAGGCGCCAAAAAAAGGGGAGCTATGGCTAATATCGCAGTCGCCAATATTGCACGTCTCGTGCAGAGGTTTAGAGAAGGCGGAGGCACTGTTAAGGATAGCGATCGAATCAGGCTTTAAATACAGCGGTATAAAAGCGATTTCAAAAGATAAGGGGAAGATAATGGTAGAGATAATGAGCACGGAGAGGATGGATGTCCCGCTTGGTAAAGACGCTAAAATATTCTGCAATGAGTCCTACATAGAGTATATTGCACAGAAGGCGAATTTCATGCTCATGAGAGGTAAAGTGAAGTTGAAGCGATTTTATTATGGTTTGAAGAAGCTCGAATAAAACCTTTTCTTGGAAGAAAATGTTTATCAAAAGAACCTTTTTGCCTATTATTCAGACATCAAAATCCTTTATGATTTGGGACACCCAATCGAAAACAACTTCTGCAGGTATTTTAATTCCTGCTTTTGATACCAACTCTAAAAGTCTCGCAATAGAATGTGTCCATCTTTATTTTTCATATATCTCCCTTCCAAACTTAGCAATCTCACTATAAACCAAGAACCACTTATCTTTCAATTCGTTAAATTTATCTGGCGTTTCTATAATGACATCCACAGATGCCCCTACACCAAAAAGTTTACGATAAATCCTCTGAGCGAGTTTTCTTCTATGCACAATCCCTTCTTTCAGTACACAAATATCGTAATCTCTTACTTTTTTCTCCTCTCCTTTCGCTCTTGAACCGAAGAGGATAATCTTATCCTGCTCGTATTTGTATAGCTGCATAAAAAACCACGAGATTTCACAAGATTAACACAAGAAATTAGGATTATTCTGGAATAAAGTAGCCAATAATGTATTAAAATTATGTTAATAATATCCTTTTTCTCGTGAAAATCCCTGTAATCGGGTGGTTATAAAATGGAGCTAAACAAATACTCCTGCTCTACTTCTTCCACAATCCTCTTTATTATTTCGTTCAGAATGCTCTCCATTCGTTCAACCCCCCATTTTATATAATTTCAGATCAACAGCACACACCTTTTATCACATCTACATCATTATTGATGCACATCACAGGTTTTTCTTTTGAAGGATAAATATAGATAATTCCAAAGTTATTCCCGTCTATTTCGTGATCACACGACTTGCATTCAATAGTCGGAGAAAAGCGTGAAGTTAAATATTCTGTTTTGGCGGGGTCTATTCTTGAAAAATTATCGTCATTCATCATGGCTTCTTTTATCCTCTGTGCATGAAGCAAAATTGGACTTTACTTTTTATCCTCAAATATCGTCTTTCCAACCCTTCCCCCTTTGCAATTTTTACCACTTCTTAAACTGCCTCTTTTACTTCCTTCTCTCTCTCTCTCTTTCTTTCTCTCTCTTCTCCTTTTAAGCCATGACTATTCTCATTTCATCTCCTCTAAAATTCTTTTAACCAATTCCATAGCCATCTCCAAAGCTTCTGCAACTTCTTCCTTGAAACGAAGAAAGGATAACGTTCTTCCATATAATAAGACGTAATCTCTTGACAAATCTCCCTAAATCGCTCTAAATCGCTGTCAACCTGAGCAGCATCATCTAAAAGCCGTTCCAAATCGTGAATGGGCTTAAATTTCTAACCTTTTGATAATAAATATCCTTTTAGATATTTCTCGATAGCTGGTTGTAAATGAAACGCGGCATCTTCCATGTCGCCGTCCTTAAGACGTTTTTCTACCCTTTCATGTTGTACTGATACTATTCTCAGGATCGCAACCTCTCGAAAATGAATCGAAAA
>CAZOEM010000067.1:0-10257 GCA_964578735.1 uncultured Halobacteria archaeon
CTTTTATTCCTTCAGTTGGTTCTATGGGATTGATGCAGGGGTGAGTAGTTACAAATAAAGATAATTATTGAGGGTGTAAGTAAAATGATTGCGGATATTGGCTATGCAGTGATTATATTATTTCTCACGGTTCTCTGCGGCGCACCTTTCGTATATCACTTGAACAAAAATAACATTGTTACCAAGATTTCACTTTCTTTCATTATCGGCTATACGCTTCTCTCATTAACAGGACTGCTGGCAAATACAGTTGGAATCAATCCCTTTTTTGCCCAACTGTCGGTTTTATTTTTGACGATAATCAGCTTTTTTGTGTTGGCTCAGGGTAGATTATCGGGTATCAAATTCTGGAGTGATATAAAGAACGGATCTGAAAAGGAGAGTGAGTTGGTGCTGGTTTTTGGTCTGATTTATCTTCTCGGAGGTCTTTACTTTTTTGACAGCATAATCATGTGGATGGGTGGGGATGCTCTGGGGCATGCATCAATCATCCGCTATCTATTAGATGGCTCATCGGTTCCTGTCAGCGTGTATCCATTTGGTGCGAAGTGGGATTATTATCCAAAGGCGTTTCACATGTACTCGTATTTCTGGGCATCACTGCTGCCGATAAAAATGATCAAGCTGATTCAGGTTGTTCCAGTGATTATTACCACGATTACAGCCCTACTTGTATATTCAGTGGTGCGAGAATTTGGAAAACCAAAGGTTGCTTTATATGCATTTGTAATAGCTTGCTTTTGCTTTATCTCGCACTCGTCTTTCCTTATCTGGGCCGGGTACCCTGCTGCGACAGCGGAGATGTTGTTAGTCGGAATTATGTTAGCGGTACTAGTAGATAGGCGATTTCTTCCGCTATTGTTAATAGGAATTGCACTTACACACACACGATTTTTGGTCTATTGCGCAGCCATTCTTTTTGCATGGATAGTAATAGAATGTATCCATAAAAACCATTTTAAAGGACTTACTATTTCAAAAGGAGGAGATAAGGGTGGGAGGAAAATTAAGAAGCATTTGGCATTTTATTCCGCAGTTGCAGCCATAGCCATAATCATATCTTTTATAGCCGTTAAGATCGGCGTTTTGCAATGCAACGTGCATTCACCAGTATTTTTAACTGAACTGGCTACAAGCAGAGAGCTAACAATGGAATACATTGCACGGTGGTACCCGGCAATGCTATCGGTCGTGGGTATGGTAGTGGCAGTTTTCAGGCGAGATAAGCGCGATAGATTCGTGTTTGCATGGATTATTGGAATTCTAGCTCTTGTTATCTTAGTGGATATCGGAGTGTTGAACCTACACATTGAGCCTAATCGAGCATTCACGGAACTATATATCCCGCTCAGTATTCTTGCTGCATATCCGGTTTATGCAGTGCAGCGCTATTTGACTGATTCTGCGAATGATAATGCCCCAAACAGAAACAAGAAGCAGATGAAAGTGGTATTGGTACTGGCGATTCTGTTATTATTAATTGGTGGGGTTTCAACCGGGGTTGTGTTTAAAAGTTATATTGGGTCATGGGCTCTGCCGGAGGCGGATTACCAGGCAATGGTTTGGATGAACGAGCAGCGATTTGAGAATGGAATTTGCATAAACCTTGACTCGGTAGGTAGATGGGTTTATCCGCTTACGGGAATCCCTGTTTCAGACCCTCCGTGTGTTCCTAGACCAGATGTAACTCGCGAAGGACAGGTTATCAAGCATCCAAATGATCCAAAAACACTTGAAAAATTGCATAGCGATTCTTTAAGATATGAACCTGTGTTGTTGTACGTATCGAATGTTACGAATAGTCGACCTGGGCACAAGCCGCCGTTTACTATTTTTTATGAATACTATCCAAAGGTGAATGTATCTAACTTCAATGCAACTCATTATGATTTGATCTATGCCCGGGACGGTGCATACATTTTGGAGTATAAGGCCCCCTAATTGGTTTAGCCCCATTTTTGACGGCTTTCAGGAATCGGAAAATATTTATATAGCAGTATTCAATAAGAATGATATATATGCTAAGCTACAAAGAACTTTTCACGAACTTCAAGAAAGGGATGAGGAACGGGAACTGGAAGAGGCTGAGATTTGTAGATAGATGTTAGCGACCATGAGGAGACGATGAAATATGCATAAGATATTATTTTTAAGTCTTTTACTCAGTTTTCTTACAACCTTTTTCATCACACCGTTGTGGATAAAAAAAGTGAAGAAGGCGGGATTAGTTGGCGGTGACATGAACAAATTAGGAAAGCCCGAAGTAGCAGAGATGGGTGGTATCTGTGTCGCTGTGGGATTCCTGGTTGGTGTGTTCTTTTATATCGGGATTACAACTTTTTACTTTAATGGCGGAGATATTATTTCACTTTACATCTTTGCATGCTTATGCACTATCCTAATAATCACAAATGTCGGTATGATAGACGATATACTGGGCTGGAAGATTGGACTGAGACAATGGCAGAAACCGGTATTGACGTTATCTGCAGCATTGCCAATAATGGTTATCAATGCCGGGCAGTCGGTAATGAGCGTTCCGCTCTTCGGACCGGTGGACTTTGGGATTTTTTATCCACTGATAATTATTCCAATTGGGATTGCAGGTGCAGCAAATGGTTTTAACATGCTTGCCGGGTATAATGGGCTGGAAGCGGGAATGGGGATAATAATTTTAAGTGTAATGGGTTTCGTTGCCTGGCAGATCGGTTTTGGCTGGGTCTCAATACTTGCTTTTTGTATGGTTTTTGCCTTAATTGCATTTTTAAAATATAACTGGTATCCCGCGAAGATTTTTCCTGGTGATACATTAACTTATTCAGTGGGAGCTTTGATCGCGTGTGTTGCGATTCTGGGAAATATGGATAAGATCGCAATAATTCTATTTGTGCCTTATTACATAACTTTTATTTTAAAGGCACGGAGTAGATTTAAGGCGGAAAGTTTCGCAAAAGTGAATAAGGACGGTAGTTTAGATATACCTGACAGTGGTATTTACGATTTGACACATTTTGCGATATTCGTTCTCCGAAAGATGAAGAATAGGGTTTATGAACGGGACGTTGTGATCTTTATACTTGGTATTGAGTTAGTGATAGTTGCGCTGGTAGGAGTGTCGTATGTATAATGCCATGAAAGTTTGCCTTGCTTGCTCGTCTGGAGGACATTTAGCACAAATGATGGAGTTAAAAGAGGTTTATGGTAGGTATAACCATTTTTTTGTTACGTACAGAAGCGCAGATACTATCGAACTGGCAAAGAAGGAAAAAGTACATTTTTTGGTCAACCCTCGTCGTCATCCCATTTTGACATTTTTAAACATCGTACAGAGTTTTAAGCGGTTTATAAAAGAAAAACCGGATATAGTATTGACCACAGGTGCGGGTGTCGCGCTTCCGATGTGCTACATAGCAAAATTATATCGAAAAAAAATAATCTTTATTGAAAGTTTTTCTAGGGTGGAAAAGCCCTCATTATTTGGGAGATTGATATATCCTATTGCAAATTTAACCATAGTTCAATGGAAACCTTTATTGGACTATTATAAAGAGGCGAAGTACGGCGGACCGATATTCAATTTTTCTGGGGATAATGTAGATAAAAACAAAATAAAAAATCAGATTTTTGTTACAGCAGGGACCTTTAGTACTGGTTTTGATAGATTGCTAAAAGAGATAGACATGCTAATAGAGAAGCGGGGAATCCGAGAAAAGGTTATTGCTCAGATTGGAAGTAGTAAATACACACCAAAAAATTATGAATGGTTTAGATTTGCTTCTAAAGAGGTGTTTGGGGACACAATGAAAGAAAGTAAAATCGTAATAACACATGGTGGGGTGGGATCTATAACGAATGCATTGAAATTTAATAAAAGGACGATTGTTGTGCCAAGGAGAAAAAAATTCGGTGAAGTAGTAAACGATCATCAATTAGAGATTACACGAGAATTGGAAAGGGCAGGAAAAATCATTGCCGTGTACGACATCCAGGACCTGGAGAAGGCTTTAAAGCGGGCGGAGAAGTTTGAGGTTACTACTGCTAAAAATGAGTCTGCGGTAGCTAAGATCATTGGAGATTATTTGAGAAGATGAAAAGATCAAATTTGCTCATAATAACAGACCGATACCCCCACAATAAGGACCATGTATCGTCTTCTTTTGTGTATTCACAGATTGATGCGTTAAAAAAATATTTTGATACTATCCATGTAATATCATTGAGTCCATTTATTCCCAAGCTCTTTTCAAGGTTTTCATTTATGCATCCTCGCTGGCGTAAAGATGCCTTTGCTACAGATTACAGCTACGATAACGTTGAAGTCCGATTTGCGAGATATTTCATGCTTCCTTTTGATTTTGTAAAAGAAAGGAAGGGCGAATTTGCATATAATGTTGCAAAGAGAATAATTGAGCGAGAAAAAATGGATTTTGATTTAATTCATGCCCATTTTACATGGCCTTCGGGTTATGTCGGCGCGAAATTGAAGGAAATATGTGATAAGCCATTAATTATCACAGGACACGGTCATGACGTTTATGATTTACCTTTCAAAGATGCTAAATGGAATAAAAAAATCAGAAATACTTTAAACGCTGCAGATCGTATAATAACTGTAAGTAAAAGCAACTATGATAAGCTAATGCAACTTGACATTTCTGATGAGAAAGTTTCTGTTATACCGAATGGCTATGATTCAGATTTATTCAAAAACATTCCGATAAAGAAGGCAAAAGAAAGATTAAACCTACCAAAAGATAAAAAAATCATTCTATCTGTGGGAAACTTAGAAAAGGTAAAGGGGCATAAATATTTAATTGAAGCGATAGAAAGTGTAATAAGACGAAGAAAAGATGTTCTTTGCCTCATTGTTGGTAACGGGGGATTAAAAAATGAATTGGAGAAACAAATTAAATTGCGGGAGTTAAATGAATATGTTAAACTGGTTGGTACAAAGCCTCATGATATGATTCCCCTTTGGATGAACGCTTGTGATGTTTTTGTATTGCCGAGTTTGAGAGAAAGTTTCGGAGTTGTTCAGATAGAGGCGATGGCCTGTGGAAAGCCGGTTGTTGCAACTTATAATGGTGGAAGTGAAGAAATGGTAACTTCTGAAGATTGTGGGTTCTTAGTTGAACCTGCAAATCCAAAAGAATTGGCAGAGAAGATTTTAATTGCTCTGGATAAAGAGTGGGATAATGAAAAGATAAGAAAACATGCGGAAATGTTTAGGTGGATAGATATTGCAAAGGCGATAATAAAGGTTTATATAAAGCTAATGGATAGTTGCGAATGAACAAAATTTAAGGAGATAAAGAAAAAAGAGGGATATACAATGAGAAAATTAGCTAGAGCTGTTTTGTGGAGACTAAGAAGAATTATTGCTACAGAAGAAGAAAGACGCCATTCTTTAGTTGGTTCTATGTCTCTTTGGAAGATGAAACGCGATTTCCAGATTGAATATTTAAAATGTGTCGGTTTAAAGCCCCATCATTATTTGCTTGATTTGGGTTGTGGAACACTCAGAGGAGGAATACCAATTATCAAGTATCTTCAAAAGGGTCATTATGTGGGCATTGAATCCAGAAAACACATACTCGATGAGGCGAAAAAGGAGCTTTTACGATACGATCTTAAAGATAAAGAACCACTGCTCATATTATCTGATGACATAGCTACTATTACTCTCAATATGCAGTTTGACTTTATCTTTGCCTTTTCAGTTTTGTTTCATATGGAAGATAAAATACTAAATGATTGTCTCGACTTTGTCCAAAGACATTTGAAAAATTCCGGAGTTTTTTATGCCAATGTGAATATAGGTGAGCAAGAGAATGGTAGTTGGCAGGTTTTTCCTCTTGTTTGGAGGTCTTTAGACTTTTATGAAGAATCTGGCTCACATCATGGACTTATTGTAACTGATGTGGGCACACTTGAATCCTTGGGGCACCATTCGGGTAGGGTATCTCAGGATTCGCAAAGAATGATTAGGTTTACTAAAGAAAAATGAAGAGAGAGACAGGAAATACCCTCGATTTAGGTTTTTACGATATAGGTGGTGAGACAAAGAATGTCTTAGACGAGAACTGGGATTATCTTATAATTCTTGATGCCGGTCGTTTTGATTTTTTAAATGATTTATATAGGAACCATTTAAATGGCAACCTAAAAAAAGCAATATCCCCTGCAACTACCACCATGATGTGGCTTAATAAAGTCTTTAAGGATTTTTATGAGGATATCGTTTATGTCTCAGCGAATCCTTACATCAACTCAAGAATAGCGGTTACAGATCAATATGGGTTTAAATTTGATGGTAAAAAGCATTTCTTTAAGGTTGTTGATGTCTGGAAATTTGGATGGGATGAACGGCTGGGAACAGTTCACCCTAATTCTGTGAATGACGCGATATTTAAAATAAAGGAGAATTATAAGAATAAACGATTTGTCTTGCACTATATGCAACCCCATGAGCCGTATATTAGTACGGATTACATCCGGTATATTAAAGAGGATTATATTAAAAGAAGAGAGGAAACAAACAGTAGTATTATTAATGGGAAAACGCAAGCACCAATTAAAAAAGCAATCCGAAAAATTCGGACTTCTGCTGGAAAGGCAATCACAAAAGGCTTTGGTATAGAAGTAACATGGAAAATAATCAATTTAGTAGATGGTTCTCCAGATTCTCAGCCAGTTTCAATTTATATTGAAGAAGGTATGAAAGGTTTGAGAAAAGCATATAGGGAAAACCTTGGGCTTGTCCTGGAATCTGTGGCAGAGTTGTTGGAGAATGTCTCAGGCAATATCCTTATTACAGCAGATCATGGGGAATATCTTGGTGAAAATAGAAGATACGGTCATGGATTGGTACCTCGACATCCCCCTATTATAGAAGTCCCCTGGTTAATCATCGAGGGAAATAGACCCAAACGGAAAAAAATTATTGAGAGAGAAATAATTAAAGAGAGAATAGAGGGGCTAAAGAAAATGGGGAAGACATAGATAGTGGTTCTTCTTAAAGATAAAAAATTAAAATCCCGCAGCAATATCTAATCAAACAAACCTCCTCAACAAATTTTTTATTCTATTAAAATTTATACCCATCTTCTTTTCTATTGTCAACAGCATGTTAATATCCTCCTGATCAAAACTTTTGGTGAACAGCAGAGAAAGACCATATAGTATAGCAAATAAGATAAACAGGAGAGGCAGCATCCAAAAAGTTACAGTGAGAAAACTTTCCGCTGCCAAATAGATTGCAATTATTAAAATAATAGATAGAAGAATGGGCTTTAAGAGATTCTTACTTATCGAATGTATTCCAGAAATCAAATAAAGCTTTGCAGACGTTATAATGTTAATCGAAATCATAGTAATCATTGATGCAATTGCAGCTCCGAGGATTCCTAAAATTGGTATTAGCAATACGTTTAAGCAAATATTCGTTACCGCAGAAGCTAATGTAGCCCACATCAGAAATCGCGTTTTGCCCATTGCTGTTAACGTTGCCCCGTTGGGGCCCATTAAATTGTTCATGAAAAAACCAAAAGCCAGGATTTGTAAAGTTGTTCCAGCTAAAATATACTCCGAGCCAAACAAAAAAAATATGGTTACCTCGGGAAAAAGCAAAAAAATCATGAACAATGGTAAAGTAGCAGAACATATCCACTTCGTTAAAACCGCATAACTCCTCTTCATTTCTTCTTCCTGATTTTTGGCATATAGCTCTGAAGCCACCGGGATGTAAATAAAAAGCACTGCAGTCAATGCCATAGAAATAAACCGTGCTAAAGGGTTCACAGCATTATATAACCCTATATCACCCGCTGTTTTGAAATATCCTAACATCAACGTATCTGTCCAACCAATTACCAGATAAAGAACATCAACAAAAAGAAGCGGAATTGAGAATAATAATAACTCCTTAGCAATCGAAGTATCAACTTTACTTTCATCCTTTGAACGATGTGATTTTGGACATTTTCTTACGTAATAAACAGCAAAAGCTATACAGGTAACAGCAATAGAACCAAAATAAGCGACAATAGCGTTTACAAAGGCTAATTTAAAGAATATAATAGGAACTAAAAACAAAGGAAAAAGCAGGTTCCTTAATAAATCGTAAAAATATACTTTCTCTTTCGTCCGACCAAAACCTCTGAATATTGCTGTAAAAATGCTGAGAGAAACAAGGAAAGGAATAGCTATGGAAAATATCTTTAAAGGAAGAGAAAGGGTTGGCAAATGAAAAATTTTGATAGATATTAAATCAGAAAAGAGGAATATCAATATACAGAGGGGGGTACCCATCATCAAACTCAGTTTTATTGACCACGAGGCGATTTTCATCACTTCTTTTTCCTTTCTTTTAGCACGATAATAGGCTATATATCGTGCGGTACCACTCATTAAACCGAGGGTTCCAATTGTTACAAATATATGCAATAGAACATATCCTAAAGAGAAAATACCGTATTCGCTTTGTGTAAAAAATCTTGCCACGATGACTCTACCGACAAACGCTAAAAATAGCCCAATAATGCTTCCAGTAAAAATTATTAAAGCACCTTTTGTTACCTTTTTGAGCGAGTCATCGAGTGCGAGGTTGTTATGATCCTTATTGTTTGTTTTGAAGTTTGCTGATGTAGTCATTTTAGTTAGGGGTGGCAGTTGTATCTGTGAATATTATTCTAATTATTATACGGTAATAAGTTATAGCGTCTATCACCATCTTCAATCAGAGTATAGGGAAAAGATGGACTCTAACTCATTATCATATACTTTAGGCTTAGACTCGTGCAGATCCCTGTAGAATATCCACCGGGGATATTTTAATACGTAGTTAGACTCTTTTCTTTCGATCACATACCTCAAATTGTATTTATTAATAACATTGCTTGCTGACGTTGACTCAATTTCTGATGAGATTAATGTAGCCCAATCTCCTTTTGTGTGCATTGGTGTATCAGTTACCCAAAAGTAGTCTGTGTTTAGAGATGGCTCTATCTGAAATTTTGCATTTAATTTATCTTTGTCAATACAGTCATAGACTAAAAGTTGTGGTCCCCATAACGGAAAAGCAGGAACATAGGAATTTGATATAATTCGCCTTCTTAGCAACATATTACTTGTCATTACACAATCATCCATGCTATTTCGCTCGATAAATTTGGCAGCATGAAAGGTATTATCCTGCATCCATGCTTTTTGGTCTTCTGTAATATCCGAGCGCCAATGATAAATCATAAAACAGGAAAAGATTAAAGAAATAATCAGTATTGAAACGAACAGATAATTACCCACCTTTTTGTTTTTTAAAGAATCTATAAATTTCACTAAACCTATCCCCGACAACAAAGATAGGATTGGCAGATAGACCATTGTAGTGTAGTAACCATTCATCAAATAGAAACTGCCCAATAGCAGACACATCACAAAAAACAATTCCTCGAACTTATAATCCCGGTTCTTAATCTTGTTCAGCCAAATAACTAAAGTGATAGGTAAAAAGAAAAATAAAATACTGGAGTTGGATGCATAATCAATGCACATGTTCAAGAATAGGATGGGTTTGCTTAACGTTCCTTGCTGCCAGTCTTCTATAGTTCCCGCGGTGAAGAAAAAGCCAGTGCGATAAATATATTGGGCAGGTCTGAAGAAGTCAAAATTGGAGAACTGCAACAAGAAAAACACAAAGAACACAAGCAAAATTAACCAAACTAAACTTTTATCAATGCTCTGGATTATCCTGCTTTCTCTAAATTTAAATTTAAAGTGAAAGTACAGCTTCGTGAATATATACGCAGGAACTAAGAATAGTAGAATCAAAAGAAACATTCGATGTACGAATGCTTCCACCAACACGAATAATAATGTTAAGAAGAGATACCGATTATCCCGGGTTCTTTCGTATCTTAGCACGAGAAACAATATCAATGGCAACAAAAGAACGAATAACGCCCTCGTTGATGTTGCCCATGAAGTGAATTCAATGAATATCGGAGATAGAGAAAAACAAAAGGCAGTGAGATATGCAACCAGCTCGTTCCCTGAAAATTCTTTCCCCAGCAGGTATGCGAATAACACTCCCGTGGCACCAAATGATATTGAAGTCATCAGGATTATCGTTTCAATCTCCAGTCCCATGATATTTGAGAACGTTGCTAAGAGAAAAGGAACAAACGAAGGATAAGAATAGGGATAGAGCCCAAAAACTGATGCTGGATGGACTAACCATAGGGCAGTTCCTTCTTCCAG
>CAZOEM010000068.1:0-10238 GCA_964578735.1 uncultured Halobacteria archaeon
TAGTTCATCGCAATAGTGACATTCATTACACCTCTTTTTGCAGTTTTTCCATTGCTTTATGCTCCCCTCCATGAGTTTGTTATCCATATGGAACATATAACGAAGTTCCGATGGGCAATCGAGGAGTTCAAGCAGGTTACCGTCGAACGTGCGCTGAGAATATGCGGTCATGCAATTTATTATCCAGTTCACCGCATTCGCTCTACCAGAAATCTTGAAATCACCTATGCCTATCGCCTCGTATTCCTTCATGTCTTCAGGTCTTATCCACGGCGACCTTGTAATCTGCGCGGGGTCCCTTACCCGAATAGAAATGCACTTGTCAAAATAGTAGTCACCAAAAGTGTTCAGAGGTTGGGTTCGTGCATTCAGGGATGAAGCGGTTATGTGCGAGAAGAGGTTGAAATGGGCATGCCGAAATGGGCACTTATAAAGGCAGCCTTCATTTACTATTACCCGAAGGTCGCAGTTGACAGCTCTCGTTATTGCTTCTAAGACCTCAAAGTTCCTGTTTATGTTTGTATCCACGGTGATCGCATCAGCGCCAAGGTCCTCAAAGAATTCAGCGCGTTGCGGCGAATCCACATGCGCCACGCATGAGATTACCGTTTCCATCGGGGAATCACGCAAAAGCTCTACGAGATACGGCTCGGCCACCGTAACACCATCAACGCCCGCCTTATTAAGCTCGTTGAAATACCAGTTGAACATCTTATAGCCTTCAAGCGTTAGATGATAACCACCAAAGCAAGAGGCATTCATAGCGATATTTAGCTTTACATCGTGCTGATGCGCATATGCGGTTTGCTCTTTTATATCCTCGATTAGCGGTGCATATAGTGTCGCTCTTCCGCTCCCCATCACTTCCGGCGACCCGGCCATGTAGACTTCCGCTACATCTTTCAGACCATTGGCTTCTTTGCTTGCTATTATCTCCTTCAAAGCGGAGAAATGCCCGGGGTGCGGAATTATTAATTGCATTTTCTATTCCTTAATCTAATTTCTTAGTAGTTGATTTATATATATCTAAATATGATGAAGGGGATGTGCACATAAAAGAGAGGGAAATCATAAAACCTAACCACTAAATCATAAAGAATATTCATATAGTGAAGTAAAAAAAGGGTACGGATAAATAGCCCTGTGTGATGCACAGGCATTAGGGGTGTGATAAGATTAAAGATAATGTTAATTCCCGTAGTTGAACAGAAACTGTGCGCTGGATGTGGCGATTGTGTAGACATCTGCGGAGCGAATGCAATTAGAATAGTAGGAGAAACAGCAAGAATAAGCTATAACCTGTGCTATAATAGTAACGGAAGTGATTGTAGAGCTTGTGCGGATGTATGTCCCAGAGGAGCGATTAGAATGGTAGAGTAAACGTAAATAAATCAGTGTCTAAAATGCGGGTATATCTATATTAATTTTTCAATCATCTGTTTTCCGCACGCAGATAATTTAAAAACTTCTCTAGAACAGGTATAGGGAGCGCGACATAGACCGCTTTTTTTACCGCGTTTACCTTGTGATCATGCAATGTCACTTCCGAAGCACCTTCTTCCCACTCCACCTTCAAATCTTTTTTGCCATACTTGCGTGATAAAGCTTTAAAAGACTCGAATATCCGCTTCCCCATAGGGCATAATTGCAATGTAGGAACCGGGCGAATAACGACAAAGGGGAACATTCGGCATGAGGTGGGTCGTGCATCGTAAATTGTGCATGCGTCACCGTTTAAATAAGGGCATGGTGTCTTCAGATAGTTATCTACCTCGTTCTCGTCCATCTTATTAAAGACATCAGCAGCGTCAAGCGGGTAAATACGCTCTAAATCAGCATCATTTAGATGTATCGGCATCTCTCGGCAGCACTTGCAGCACCGGTCGCAGTCAAAATATTCTAAGATCGCGAGTGCCAAGTGCTCAAATTTCCGTCTGTCCGTTTCCATCGACATAACGTTTTGTGATACGGTGAACCAGAAAAGATCATCACCGACCAATTCGCGGAACTGCATTGCCTGCTTCTTTAGATTCTCTTCGCTCATCTCTTAATCTATAATAATCATCTAATAGTTAAAGAATAAAAGAAGTTTTATCAAAAATTATTCTTTCTTGATGCAGTTGATTGTTCACTTCCTATATCTATTGCTGTACCTGTCGGATTAATTGCGAATGAACTGTTAACAAACGCATTTAAGCATGCTTTTGTAAACAGAAAGGAAGATATGATAGAGGTTAGTCTCGGTGCATTGGAAAAAGGTAATATCTGTCTGGCCGTCAGTGATAATGGGACGACATTTAAGGTGAAGTTTGAGATGGCGGAGGGGTGAAGAAAAAAGAAAAACAATGAACTTTTATATCTTTAGCTACATAAACATAAAGCGTGATTAAACATGCAAGTAGTAAAAATAGGATTTGTAAAACTAGGAAACATAGGCGCGTCAAGGATAGTCGATCTGTTGCTGGACGAGAGAGCAGATAGAGAAGATATAGATGCACGGGTGTTGGGTACGGGAGCGAAGATGACGCTCGAGCATGCGGCAGACACTTCTCGGTTGTTAGATTGGGACCCCGATTTAGTGGTGATAAGCAGTCCCAATGCCGCACTTCCCGGTCCTAAGCGTGCACGTGAGATGGTGAAAGAGAAGGGTAAACACTGCATCGTTATCTCCGATGCACCGGCAAAAAAAGCGGTGAATGATTTGAAGGAGAATGGGTACGGATACATTATAATTCCCGGTGACCCGATGATAGGGGCGAGAAGAGAGTTTCTAGACCCTGTGGAGATGAGCCTGTTCAATGCCGATGTACTCTCCGTTTTAACGATAACAGGGGTAGTAAAATTGATGCAGGAAGAGCTTGATGCTGTTATAGCTGCGATAAGGAAAGGTAGCGATGTGAAACTACCTCAGCTTATAGCAACAGCGGAGAAATCAGTAGAAAGGGCTCAGTTCTCAAATCCTTATGCAAAAGCGAAAGCCATCGCCGCTTATAGCATGGTGGAGAAAGTAGCCGAGCTGGATGTGAAAGGGTGCTTCATGATGAAGAATCCCAAAGAATACGTGCCTATAGTAGCAGCAGCGCATGAACTATTAAGAGCAGCGGCAAAGCTCGCTTATGACGCGCGCGATATGGAAAAGCAAACAGACAGCTTAGTTCGTATGCCTCATGCCAGAACAGGGGAGATATTGAAGAAGGTGAAGTTACAGGCTAAGCCGAGTGCGTAACATCCTTTTTTCTTTTTTTTCTTGTCCACGAAAGGGGTGGTTGCAACGTTTGATGATACATGAAAAAGGTTACACCGGTAACAATTTGTGACCGTAAACAACCCCTTTTTGTATCTCGGATTTAACTAAATTCTAATTCGAGTATTAATAGCTCAAAAAAGACCCAGGATGGCACAAATGAAAAATTATATGGGCCCGATGCGATTCGAACGCATGATCTTCGCCTCGTAAAGGCGACGTCATAACCAACTAGACCACGGGCCCCGCAATAGATATATTATATTATTTATCTTTAGATACAATATTTTATTAAATTAAAAAGTTACTTACAATTGTCAGAGGAAGTAAAGAAAAATGCGAGGTGGATTTAGAAAAGGAGTAGGCTTGAGTCCCAAGAAATTGAACCAGATGATGAAACAAATGGGCATAAGTGTAGAAGAGATGGACGATGTAGAAGAAGTAGTGATAAAAACCGCAGATGTGGAACTAGTTTTTGCGGAGCCCGAAGTTTCTATTACGGATGCCCAGGGATCGAAGGTGTATCAAATAACAGGTACACCGGTAGAACGCCCCAGGGCAGAATCTGAACTTGAAGTTTCGCACGAGGATGTGGAAATTGTAATGGAAAAGGCTGGGTGCAGTGAAACAGAAGCGAAAGCGGCGTTAACCGAAACAAAAGGCGATTTGGCAGAGGCAATATCCAAGCTTTGTGTGGAATGAGTTTAATTCAGCCGAAACGCATTGGGATGGTATGCCGGGGCGGGCCTAAAGCAGTATCAGTATTAAAGGGGTTGATTGAGTGCGTTGAGAGTAGTGTAGAAATTATACTTGACGAAGAGATAGCGTATATGCTCAAAAGGCAGGGTATGAGAATAGAAGATATGGATGTGGATTTCGTAATCTGTGTTGGTGGTGACGGCACAATATTAAGGGCACTGCATTCTTTGAAAAGCCCCATACCTGTGCTGGGTATAAATATGGGTGCTATCGGATTTTTAGCAGCGGTGCAGCCAAAAGACTGCATTTCTGTACTTACAGAGCTATTAGACGGGTTTGAGGTCGAACGTAGGGAACGGCTTTCGGTGGAACTAAAAGGTAAGACAAAGCGGATACCATATGCAATGAATGAAGCAGTGGTAATCACATCAAAGCCCGGGAAGATGCTGCATTTCGCCATCTTTTTGGATAATGATGAGTTAGAAGAGTTAAGAGCGGACGGTGTTATTTTCGCAACTCCCACCGGGAGCACGGCGTATGCAATGTCCGCCGGCGGACCCATTGTAGACCCAAAGGTGAATGCAACCCTAATAGTGCCAATTGCACCTTTCAAACTTTCCGCAAGGCCTATGGTTGTTGATATAAAAAGAAAGATAGGCTTAGACCTTCTTGGCGTGAAAGATGCAGAATTAGTCATCGATGGGCAATTCTACAGGGGGATGGAGAAAGAAGACGAGATTAGCATTACGCGTGGTGAACCCGCTTTTTTTGTTAAAGTCCAGGACAATCATTTCTTAAAATTCGGTGATAAATTACGAAACGAGGACGGGAAATGAAAAGATTAATATACCTGAAAATTGAAGGTTTTCTTGTGTGTAACGAGGAGGAACGAAAATGAGGAAAATGTCATCTCTGATGTTGAGTGATAAGAAGGTTGTGGACTCGGAGGGCGGGGAGATGGGTCTGTTGCATAACATAGTAGCTGATGTGGGAACCGGTATGCTGACAGAACTCGTGGTTAAACCTGCTGCTGAGCTTGACACAAGCAAGTTCAAAATGGATGATGGTTATCTCTTTATACCTTTTGGTACTGTTACAGCAATAAAGGATGTCATAGTAGTGGATATTAAGCGGATACGGAAGCAAATACGGGCGTGACGGGATTTGAACCCGTGATTTGCAGCTTTCTCCCTTTTTGATCAAACGTTATTGATATGTTTGTTAGGAGGCTGCCGCCATATCCTAGCTAGGCCACACGCCCAACGGAAACTTTCCGCCTTAGAAGAAAGAGAAGTTTATTAAAGAAAAACCCTTTCTTTTTTGTTAATGCTTTTCACTCTATGAATGTGATCAGCATTTCTTACTCTAGATAGCTATGACGGAGTTGCAAAGAAGCTTGGAAAAGGCAGCGGAGATAATAAAAAGGCATGAATATGCAAGGGTGATTTCGCATTACGATGCAGATGGGATAACCTCGGTGGCGATTATTTGTACGGCCCTGCTTCGAAGAGGGATGCAGTTCCATGCGACTATCGTAAATAAGGTAGAACGGACACTCATAGAAGACTTAAATGAGGGGCTCGTTATATTCTGCGATATGGGCACGGCACACACGGATTTGATATTAGAGCATCTTAAAGAGAAGGATGTGGTAATTATAGACCATCATGTACCATTAGCATCTGCACCAATTCCTACCTCTCCTTCGTCTTCCTTTGTCCTCGTAAATCCTTATTGCTCTAGCGAGGAGAAAGAAGAAATAGGCGGTGATATTTGCGCAGCGGGTATCGCGTATCTTGTGGTAAGGTGCTTATCGACTGACGCAAATAATAACATAGACCTTGCAGGACTCGCGGTAGCGGGGTCATTAGGAGATAAGGTAGCGCTGGATAGCGGAATAAACAAATTGATTTTGGACGAAGGTATAACCGAGGGAGTCATCTCGGTTAAAAACGGGCTAAAGCTTGGCGACGGAAAGATACGAGATTTAATTATTTTCGCGACCGATCCCTATATCCCACTCGCAGGAAGGGATGAATGGGTGGATGCCTTTTTGGATAAAATAGGTATAGATGGCGATAAGGATATAAACGATTTAGATGCGGGTGTGGAACGTCAATTAGCAGATGCTTTGTTAGCGCTATCGAAAGAATCATCAGCAGGCATCAGTGAGGACGCTCTGGTGGGAGACACGTACATGTTAAATTCCGAGGTGGTGAGAAACAGCTTGGATTTTATGCGATTGGTGGATGCTTGTGGTCGCTTTGGAAAAGCGGGTATTGGGATAGGGCTGTGCCTACGAGAAGCGAAACTGATAGAAGATGCGACTTCGCTGCGCATGCAGTTTCAAAGCAAACTTGTTTCCGAGTTGAGTAGAATAGAAAGTGAGGAAGAGGTACTAAAAGAGCTACAAAATATGTCCTATTTCTACGTGCACGAGACGGGCGTAACGGGCGTTTCATCCGGAATCCTGGCTGAATACTTATACACCGAGAAGCCGGTAATTGCGTTAAACAAGAAAGACGGAACAGAGGACGGTAAAAGGACGGAAACGAAAATATCCGCACGATGTAATAAGAAACTAGTAGCAAAAGAGGGTGGAATAGACCTTTCTAAGGCAATGGAACAAGCATCGAAAGAAGTAGGTGGCTTTGGTGGTGGACATCCGGTTGCCGCGGGTGCGTCCATTCCGGCAGGCACTGAGAAGGAGTTCATAGCTGCTCTCGATCGGATAATAGGCGAGCAAAACGCTATCTGATTGAAGATGCTTTGTATTTTCCAATTTGCACTTTGCATTTTGCAATTAATTGCTTGAAATCCACAATATTTTTAGCAATTACTCTTTTATCGGATACTTCTCTTTCACGATGCGGTAAGTGATGAATAATGAGAGGAAGAAACCGAAGAAGGTGAAAGAAGTAGAAAAGAGAAAGCCTAATGTGCTTCCACCTAATCTATTACCGAGCACAAAACCTCCGAGTAAGCCGAGTATAGTGAAACAGGAAATAAAAATAGCGTATGGAAGGGCATGAAAAATAACATTGCCCTTTTGCCCCTCTTTCATTTTTACCCTCTTTCGCATTTAGCTTAGCGCTATACACTATTATACCTTAATCTTCGTCCAGAGCATGAACGCAATCAAGAGCCCGTATATAGCAATCGCTTCTGCAAGAGCAACGAAAATCAGAACGCGACCGAACGATTCGGGCTTCTCCGCCGTAGCTCCAGCCGCTGCTACGCCCGTAGACGATATCGCTAAGCCCGCACCAAGTGCCGCACCCGCCATTGCAATACCAGCCGCTATTGCTATCCATCCAGCATCTGTAACCCCTCCTGCCTCTGTGTCCTCTCCTGTCGCAGACGCAACACCTACTCCTGTGAGTAGCAAGAGCAAGCAAAGCGTAAATGCAAATCCGTATTTCGAGTTCATATCTTTCCTTTTCACCTTTTTCTTTTTACTTACTTTTTTTTATTTATATCTATTGAAAAGTGATACGATTTCTAATATATAAAAGTTTCTGGTTTTAGCGCGAAAAATAATCGAACTTCTGCTATAGTTTACGGTTGAAATAAATAATGGGGTGGAAACTATTCGCAGGGACGTTTACTCCACAAGATATTGAGCAATTACGATGAATCATCAGCTATAGAAACACCCGCCTCCCCAAATGCCTTATAGTATACAGGCACCCGGTACCCCTACCATTTTTGTGCCATTATTACCCAATAAGGCAATTTAATAGACAAAAATAGAAAAACTTAAATACTGTAAAGCCAAAAGTACTATTATGTATAAAAATATGCAGGATAAGATAATGCATTCGGCGGAAATCATAAAGAAGGCGGTGAAAAAGTACCGGCGGATAGCTGTTGCTTGCTCTTTCGGGAAGGACAGCATGGCGACGGTACTCGTTGCGCGTGAAGTAGAGCCCGAGATACCTGTGTTTTCGATACTGACCGTTTTCAAGCCACAGGCGACCTTTGAATATCTGACGAAGATGAACGAGCAGTTAAACCTAAATGTGACTGTTTATATGGTGGCGAGGGATGTTCCGCCGATACTGAAAGACGCAGGCATAGCGGTGAAGCTGCTGCCCGCAGGCCGATTTGAAGCGGAATCAGCCGAGTTGGAAATGGTATATGGCAAGAAGATTTACGAAGCTGCTCCGGACCGATGTTGCGAATTATTGAAGGTAGAGCCAGCGAAAGAAGCTGTTAAGAACTACGACGCATGGGTTTGTGGATTGAGGAATACCGAAGGAAGGACGAGGAAGGATTACAAAGAGATAGAATACCGGGGTTTGGTGAAGGTGAACCCTATACTGACGTGGACAGAAGAAGAGGTCCTGGGCTATCTTGAAGCGAAGGGAGTAGAGTTGCATCCCTGGTATAACCGTGTTTTCCCTGACGGTAGGAGGATACGGTCGCTCGGTTGTGAACCCTGTACCGTGCCCATATACGATTGGCAGGATGAGCGCGATGGCAGATGGAAAGGGACGAATAAGTGTGGCGGTGAATGCGGCATCCATACAAAGAAGCTGAAGTGAAGAAAGGAAGAACAATAGCAGCGATAAATGAGAAAGTAGAACGCGGCGAGGCAGTAGTAATGACTGCCGATGAGCTTTGTAATCGAGTACGTGATGGCGAAGCGGTCAGTTTTGAGGATGTAGACGTCGTTACATCAGCAACCTGCGGTGTGAAGAGCGGTACATATGCCGTTCTCTCTTTCAAAGTCGCCGAACGAGACGAATTTGAACGTGCCGAGCGCGTTTTCGTAAATGGTGTGCCTGCATTCCCTGGTCCTTGTCCGAATGAACGGCTTGGCATCATTGACGCTATTGTCTATGGTACTTCTCGCCGCGATGAAAGATATGGTGGCGGGCATCTTTTTAGGGATTTGGTCTCACACAAAGAGATAGAAGTCCTGGTAGAAACAGTAGAAGGGAAAACGATAGAAACCAGAACGAATCTAAACGAAATCCCGTTTGCAAGACTCAGTAGCACGAGGAACGTGTATAGGAACTACAATGCATTTGCAAATCCCGAACCGAATGAAGTAGTGTCGATATTCTCAGTGACTAAGTTTGAAGGAGCTTTCAAAGGGCTGACTTTCTCGGGCTGTGGCGAATTGAACCCACTGGAGAAAGACCCAGATATGGATACCATCGGTGTGGGCACGCGGATATTGATGAACGGCGCAGAGGGCTTTGTTATCGGTACCGGTACACGGAGTTCAGCGGAAAAGCCTAATTTGATGGGTATTGCGGATATGCACGCGATGCAGCCCGAATATGTAGGCGGTTTTCGCACTTCCGCGGGACCTGAGGTATGGAATTCATGGGCCGTGCCCATACCCATTGTGAACGAGCGAGTATTGGAAACTGCAAAGCGACTGGACGAAGAGATAAAGCTGAGTGTTCTTGATGTTCATACCCGGCTGCCGGTGGGTGAAATAACGTATGCCGATGTCTGGCATGACTCGACCGTGAGGTTTGACGTGCAGAAATGCATCGAATGTGAAGAATGCCAGGTTGCAAGCATATGCCCTATGGATGCTTTTGATAGCTTGGCTAAAGAAGTGAACGCAGATTTGTGCTGCAACTGTGGCGCTTGTGTTAAGTCATGCCAGGGCGGAGCTTTTTATTGCGAGCTCGGTACGGTGATGCTTTCAGGGAGACAAATTCCGGTAACGTTGCGGCAGTCAGATAGGGAAAGGGCATTAAAGCTGGCGGTAATGCTGAAAAGGCTGATTCTGGAGCGGGATTTTACTCTTTCTGTGCCTGTAAGCAGGTTGTAAAGGTTGGGTTTAGAGCTATATAAACGGATAAATGAACGGACCTATCGTTTCCGTGAATATTATCAGGAATATCATCAGTATCAGCAGAATGATAATCGGTGCAAGCCAGTATTTCTTCCGCTTCTTCATGAATTCAAATAGTTCCTTTAAGGTTCCTAGTTTTCCCATTTTTGCTCACCTCCTAAAGGGATTAATTGCTCTTCGATTACACTACTATATATCGTTTCTGCCACCATTTCATGACCTGTTGTATTCCAGTGTCCATCACCTGCGCCATGTCCTGGGAAACCATTTGGGTTATTTAGGTATAAATCAATATAAGTAACATTATTATTTTCACAATATTTCTTTAATTGACTTTGATTACGGTTAACTGGTATAACGATAAGTTTCATATTATTTAATTTACAAAAATCGTTTATTTTATCCATCAAAGCATCATTTAACCCGCCTTTCGGTGAAAGGGGAAATAAGGCCCAAATGGTGTCACGAAGCTGT
>CAZOEM010000069.1:0-10056 GCA_964578735.1 uncultured Halobacteria archaeon
AATTACAAATTTTATCTGTGGATTGATGACCAATAGTTCTGGAAATATACGAAAAGCCATCAAATAATTTGCGTTGGTATGTATTTATATATAAAAAGAAACTATCTGAAATTAGAAAGTCAATAGCAGCCTCTGCCTCTGCGGGTAACACTATCGATACATTCTGTAGCTCCTTTTGGAGTCCAAGTTGGTCATAAAATACCCCAAAAAATTATAATATCATGAAACGTAGACAATATATAATGGCTGAAAAATGATAACAAAAAGGATTGTCGGTGCGGTTCTGATCGCCATTCTGATGCCTTCACTTGTTGGGATGGCGGGTTGTATAGAAGAGGATGAAGAAAGCGTAAAAATCGGTGCAATATATCCCCTTTCTGGCTCTTTAGCTGCAACTGGCACCGATGTTAGAAATGGTGTCCTGTTTGCTGCTGATATAATCAACAATGAGTATGACCTGGATATCCCTCTGGCAAGATCAACGGGCATTGATTCACTCAATGGTGCAAAGGTCGAGCTAATCTTTGGTGATAGCCAAGGTTACCCTACAACAGGTAAGTCCGAGGCGGAGAGGCTAATCAACGAGGATGATGTAATCGCATTAATGGGCTGTTATAAGAGCGCAGTTGCCGCTGAGGTGTGCCAGGTCGCGGAGGATAAAAGAATACCTTTCTTAACTGATCAAGCGACTGCGCCCAGTCTTACCCGGCAAGGGCTTAACTGGTTCTTCAGGACGACACCTAACGAGCAAACTTTCGTTCGGAACTTTTACGAGTTTCTTAACGATGCTCAGAAGGCAAAGGGCATAGCAGTAGAGACGTTAGGGATAGTATCGGAAAGCTCAATTAGGGACAACGAAATCGTAGAGTACGAGGAGCAGTATGCGCGTGAATATGGCTATAAGGTAGTAGAAAGCATTTCTTCCGCTTCGGATACCCTGGATGTAAGTCGGGAGGTTCGGATGCTTAAAGATGCCCGGCCTGATGTAGTGATGCAGGCGTCCTGTCTCAATGATGCTGTACTCTATATGCAGACCTATAAGGAGCAGAATTTCTGTCCTGGCGCCATTATGGCGGATAGCGGTGGATTTATTGATTCAGCATTCCTACATGTCCTCGGTGTAGATGGTAATTACATCCTCTCTCGCATGGTATGGTCCCGCGATTTAGCGGCGATTAAACCGCTCGTAGGGATGGTAAATCAAATGTTCAAAGAGCGCTACGGGACTGACATGGACGGCAATTCCGCACGCGCTTTCACCGGGATGCTGGTCTTGGCAGAAGCTATTAATCGCGCGGGCTCATTGAATCCCGAAGCAATTCGTAATGCGCTTCTGGAGACAAATGTCCCGGCTGATGTGCTCATAATGCCCTGGGATGGGGTTAGATTTGATCCGAAGACGCATCAGAATATCCTGGGGAAAGGCATTGTCTGTCAGATCATTGATCAGGATTATTACACTGTATGGCCCGGGAATCTTGCTACAAAAGAACTCATATGGCCCATGCCAACGTGGGAAGAGCGTGAAAAGGCTAAAGTAGCCATCGTATTTGATATCGGCAGATTAGACGGTTTCAATGAGGTATGCCTTTCAGGCGCTAAGAAAGCGGAAGAGGAATTGAACATTAAGCTGGATTATGTTGCGGCAAAGACAATACAAGAGTTTGATAATTTACAACGTGGATATGCGGGAGCATATGATGTTATTATCTGCACCGGCTCAAATCAGGCAGATGCACTCCTGAACGTATCAAAAGAGTTCCCGGAACAGGAATTCGTATTGGTTGATGGCACGGTATCAGAGCGAGAAAACGTGGCTTCTTTTACGTTTAGGGACGAGGAGAGTTCTTTTTTGGCTGGTGCTTTGGCTGCAATAATATCGGAAACAAACAAAACAGGCTTTGTCGGTGGCATGGACATTCCGGCTATAACCCGATTTTTAGCCGGTTATTATGCAGGTGCGCGATATATAAATCCTGATTGCGAGATCCTAGTTTCTTACGTTGGTTCATGGAATAACCCAGAACGAGGTAAAGAGTTGGCATTAGTGCTTTATGATGACGGAGCGGAAGTGGTATTCGGTGCTGCGGGTGCAAGTGGTGTGGGCGTTATAGAAGCGGCGGAAGAGCGGGATTTATATGCTATTGGCGCAGACACAGATCATAGGGGTCTAGCACCGGATAACGTGTTGGTAAGCACACTGAAGTGCACAGATGTAGTGGTATTTGATATTATCAAAGAGGTGGTAGACGATGAATTTGAAGGTGGAATCCACTCGCGGGGCTTGAAAGAAGGCGGTGTCGGGCTCAGCCTTGATAATGCACTACCTATTGTCACAGACGAGAAGAAAGAGGAAATACGAGAAATAAGAGAAGAAATCATCGCCGGTGGGATAGAGATTCCATCTGATATTGATGTAGACTCAAAGATAGGTATGTCTCTACTGGAGGGAGTAATATGAATATATACATACATGCATACATGCATACATGCATACATGCATACATGCATACATGCATACATGCATATACCTATATATGTATATACCATAGAATAGAGGCAAAAGCTGACAATACTACAAAAGGCTTATTGTGGATGCCAAGCTGTTTGTTTCTATTTTTTATGATGTAAGTTAAATGATGTATCATGGACTCAAAATCAAAGCTATATGTGTTGGCATGTATATTATTATGCCTCACAACAGGCATATTTGCAGGCTTAGACGGCGAAATGATAGACGGTGGCATATGCTTATAAAAGATATACAAAACGGTAAATATTTTAGAGCTATAGATAATACAATCCTCTGCGAACTTTTGCATCCTGCGAAAGAAGACGAAGCCTTAGAGATTCGGTGTAGTATTGCCCATGCAATTGTAAAGCCCGGAGTAACCACAGTGCAGCATAGGTTAAAAACCTCGGCCGAGGTATATTATATCCTGGATGGGGAAGGTGTGATCTATATTGATGATGAATCTGCCGATGTTCATTCGGGTCAAGCTATTTATATTCCGCCAAATTCAAAGCAGAATATACAAAATACCGGGAATTATAATTTGAAAATCTTGTGTATAGTTTATCCGATGTGGCGAATGGAGGACGAAGAAGTGTTGTAAAATGTTTATGCTCTGCGGGTTACTGTCTATACATCAGGAGTAAAAAATGAGCAGCACCTTTTATAAGTATTTCCAACTGAAAGAACTTGAAGTAGAGTGTCGTAGAGGGAATCGAGCTGTTCATTAATGGTATATACAGTATAACTCTGCGTTCGCTCAGCAGTAATTATTATAACTCTCTAGCAATATATCTAACTGATGCACCGGACATCTTCACACCCAAAACATATCTCATCCTAGTTCTCCTATGTCTTACTACAGATGTCCCTCTCACGGTCAGACACCTAAGATATTCGAGGACAATCTCAACTTTAAGGGGCTAAATTTCGTATCGCGGAAAAAGATAACCTCAGCAATGTCAAAATTACGAAAGTGAATAAATGGGCACCAAAATGCCCAAATTGTGGAAGAAAAATGACACTCGTCTTGTATGAGAAGGAGCCCCCCATAGTTTCATACATAACTCCAAAAAGATCGAAAGGAGCTATTATTGAGCATTTTTGATAGCAAGCTTTAACTATTATAAGATTATGAGGAGTAGAGTGTGAAACTATGGGAGCTCCCGACAGAAAACGAAGTTTTTGGATGCAAATTATCTGATTGGAACCACCCCCTGCTTAGCAATAGCTAACAATTGATTTGCACCCGAAGGGTGCTTTCTTGATAAATTCATCAACCGTTAAACCTGCAAGTTTGATAAGCTTTCTGAGTGTGCCCCTATTAAGTTCTTTAGGTTTTAGAACAGAAAGTGCAACCTCGGAGTCAAGTTTTACCATTATGATATGCCAGCCTTGAAAAGCATCCGGTATATGTTCCAACGCATGATTAAAAATGCCAGTTGGGGGAAAATTTAAAAATATTTATATGATGAAGTACATAAAAGCCCCAATCTAGCCACCCCAGAATAAATTCTGGGGCATCCAACGCGCTACCCCAATGGGGGTTTCTTAAGGTAGAACCGTGCAGAATACGATGCGCAGTTCTGAAACCCCCACTGACATAGACCAAAGGATTTTTTCCCCCGTTCTTTATCGCCTATCCACCCTTTAGGAGCCCAAAAAATCCTGGAACACAAGTCACTATACCCCGTACTTAAGTACAGGGCCTGTACTAAGCACGACCGCCAATGACTTAAACTAAACTACTATTACAGGTATAACCTAAACATATAAAAGCATTTAGGTATATAAAAGCTTTTCGATTTTTCTTGCCATCTCATTTTTGAGATGTAGACATCACCCCCCACCCTTAAAAGATTTGGTATGCAGCGTTATATAACCTGTTTTGTGCGTCTTTCCCTTCGCCTATCTATCACAAATACCGGGATAGCTCATGCATTCATCATAAAACAGACCAGGACGCCACTCCTTAAGCTGCGGGAATCGATCCCTCACTGCGAAGCGTTTTTCCGTAAACGCTTTTTCTAAAAGGGTTTGCTTACTGCTTCTCCCCTTTATCCGCTTCGCTTCCAGCTAACCGAATACTTCGGTGGACTGCGAAGCATTTTTGTGAAACATTGTTGATAAAACTTTTCTTAAAAGTTTTGTAAACGCTTTTTCTAAAAGGGGTTTTCAAAGAAAAAAGACCGGTAAGCATGAAAAAAGAAACAGGTATAATAGAAAACAAGCAAAATTTTTGTCAACAATCCGTGATAACCATCAAAATCGAAAAGCAGGAATTTTATCCCGCTACAGTTTCAGAACGGAGCAAAGAGATTCCTTTTTGCGTACTATGTTTTTCCACCGTGAGTCCTTTATTGCTCTGGTAAAGCTTTCTTTTATTTCCGTTATTTAGATATGTTGCGGAGACAGAACCGAGCCCACCAGCGCATGCGATTGTAGCTTTCGCTTTTTTGAGCTTCTTCTGGCCCTCTACCCAAAATATCTCTATTTGCCTCTCGTATCTTTCTTGCAAAAAGTTTTAAAAGCGGTAGCAAAGAAAAGTTATACCTTAGCTACAATAAAAAGGTTGTGTGAGATGAAATGCCCTTGTGAGATAATAGTGTGGGATGTATTGCCCTGCATACGAGCGGCACTTGCGATAGAGCTGGTTGAAATGGGGTTGTCCCAAAATGAAATATCTAAAATGCTAGGGATTACTCAGGCTGCGGTATCGCAATATAGATCAAAGAAAAGGGGCACGAAACTTGATTTTCAGCATGATGCAAGGGCAGCGATAAAGAAACTTGCTGACGATCTCGTGCATGGTTCTGTGGATGACCCTGTCGTGAGAATCTGCAAGATATGTATGATTGTGAGGGCAGATGAAAACGTTTGTAAATTGGACTTGGAGAACGCTGGGGAAAAGATGGAAAAAAATTGATGGGGGATTACGTGAAGATGTGACTTCAAGTAGCCTTTATATCCCCATGTGTATAATATATATATATTCATTGTGTTCATGGTGTTCGTTGATTCAGATACGATGGCATTTGAAACAATGACAAATGCGTAAATTATATTTTGGGTAAGATGAACAATCAAATTCCTCCTCAACTGCCATTTAGAACGGAAGCAGTAGAAAATGCAGATATAATAGCAGCAGCGCGGACAATAATAAACGAAGGGCCTATCTGCGACAACTGCCTTGGTCGTCAATTTGCAAAGATCTCCTCGGGCCTAACAAACGAAAAGCGAGGTGAGATACTACGAAGCGTTCTGGGAGCGGAGCTAAAAGGAGGTAAATGCTGGTTATGTAATGGCTTATTTGAGAATTTCGAGGCATGGGTATTAAAGGCATTGGAAACGTTGAAGGGATACGAATTCGATTCCTTTCTGGTGGGTACAAAGGTAAACGGGATGCTTATGGAGAACGAAGAGCTGTTATGGGAGATTGCTGGGGCAGCTCATGCAGAACCATTAAAGGCTGAATTGAATAGAGAAGTAGGCAAGAGGATAGAGCATGAAACCGGCAAAATAGCCGATTTTGATAGACCGGACCTCGTAGTAATTCTAAATCTCGCGACAGAAGAGGTGGAGTTGCAGATCAATTCGGTTTTCATTTACGGTAGATACAGGAAGTTCAAAAGGGGTATACCACAGACCAAATGGTTATGCCGCGAGTGTCGTGGTAAGGGCTGTGGGCGGTGCGATTTCACTGGTAAGATGTATGCGGAATCAGTCGAGGAGCTGATAGGTGGCTCGATATTAGAAGAGTTCGGCGGTGTGGCTACAGTGTTGCACGGTAGTGGCAGAGAGGATATAGATGCTCGAATGCTCGGGTCAGGTCGCCCGTTTGTGATGGAGATAAAAGAGCCAAAACTGAGGGAACTTGACTTGAATCGGTTAGAAAATAAGGTGAATGATAAGAACAAGGACAAAGTAGAAGTGCTCAACTTCCATTATGTGAAAAGAGAAGCGGTTGCGAAGATAAAAAATGCTAAGGTTGATAAGACTTATAGGGCCCTGGTGTCGCTAAAAACGAGCGTGCTAGAAGAAGATTTGAAATCCGCTCTGGATAACTTAATAGGCGCCGTGATAGAACAGAGGACACCACTGAGAGTGGTACACAGAAGGGCTGATTTGGTGCGAAAGAGGAAAGTATATGATGCAAGGTTGGTTTCCTTCGAAGTCCCGATTGTGGAACTCAAATGCGACGGTGGCTTGTATATTAAGGAGCTCATATCGGGCGATGAGGGAAGAACGATCCCGAGCTTAAGTGAGCTGCTCGGGACAGAAGCAAAAGTGATGGAATTGGATGTGGTAGATGTGGCGATTTAAAAATGATGCCTGTTTTTTGATCGCTTTCTACCTCGGTCGTCCTCTATCTGACTCTCAACAGATATCAAAGCATCCTTCAAGACATCTACGAAGTCCCATCTTCTCTTTCCTTCTTTCACTTCTATGTCGCCCTCACCCCGCTTTGCCATCATTGTTCGGGTGCCGCCGGGCTCACTATAGCCAACGTACAATTTATCCTGTGTTTTCACATGTGCGCCTATCTTATAATATGGGACCCCACCCCGGTCCCGCTCCTTTTTTATCACTATCTTTATCCAGTGCACCTTGTTAGCGAACTTGGCGATTTTCCTCACCTCTGTTTCTATTATCCGCTCTGCAAGTTCCTGATATTCATCATCGAGAGTACCCTGTATCTCAACATTCACCATTGCCTCCGCTCTAAGCTCTCTTAGATACACCATTATGTCTGGTATCGTTACGATCCCTCTCGGCACGCCATCCTTTACTATAGGTACACTACGTATATCGTGCGTTTGCATCAAATTCGCAACATCAGCAAGATTTGCATCCATATCAGCAGAAATTACGGGTGCACTCATGATGAAAGAGACCGATTGTCCCATTCGGGGTACATTCTCGCCTTTCACCTCTCCCACGGTCATCTTCCTTTTTGGCTTGTAAATCTGCTTTAAAATATCGCCACCTGTAACTATGCCAACTAGATTCTCCTTTTCATCAACAACAAGAACTCGCCCTATGTTGTTCTTCCTTATGATACTCCTCGCTTTACCTATGCTCTCGCCCTGTTCTACATAGGCGGGGCGTCGGGTCATTACTTTTGTAACCTTAGTATCTTTCAGTATCTGGGATTTCGACCCTTCTTTCATAATGTCATAGTCGGTGGTAATCCCAACGAGTTCTCCATTGTCATCAAGTATTGGCGCCGCTCTTTGACCGCTATCCGTCAGTTCACATATCGCATCGATAAAAGGCGTATCTTTATCTATGCAGTGGGGTTTAAACATAAATTCCTCCACGTATGATTCGGGATTGGATGCAATGATCAGGTCCAATAGATTCACCATATATATCTCAGCACTGTCAAGCACAACCAGGTTGTGAAACTTGTTCTTTTCCATAATGGCAATAGTTTTCGCTATCGAAGTATCCGGCATTATAGTAACGACTTCTCTCGTGCTCGCTTCTATTATAGGTTTGTCAAACATGTCTCTTTTTCACCTCATTTCCAAACTACGTACTCTACACGTCTCATGATAATCCAATAAACACAATACAATATAAGATAAGATAAGATAAGATAAGATAAACATCAAGATTTATAAAGGCTTCTGATGAAATTGTATTTGCAGGAGGTGAATTTCAATCCGAAATGGACGGTAAAGAGAAGGAAATATTCGGGATATTGGAAGAGAATGCACGATTAAGCGATAGGGAGATAGCGAAGATGGTGGAGATGACAGAGGAAGAGGTAAAGGGAATCATCTCGAAATTGGAAAGCAAAGGGATCATAATAAAATACAAAGCGGTGATAAATCATGAAAAAGCTGGCATAGATACCGTGCAAGCGTTAATCGATATAAAAATCAGTCCGGAAAGAAGCACAGGCTATGGTTCCGTTGCACAGCGAATCTCAAAATACCCGGAAGTGCAGTCCGTGCGATTGGTTTCCGGCGAGTATGACCTATCGGTGTTAGTATTAGGAAAGACGATGCACGAAGTTGCGTATTTCGTTGCTGAAAAGATAGCACCGCTAGAACAAGTTCGTAATACAGTAACGAATTTTTTACTAAAATCTTATAAAGAACACGGTGAGATATACGAAGCGGAAGCGAAGGGGAAAAGATTAGCTGTATCATTATGACCGCGATAGCAGATAGGGTGAGCCAAATAAAAGGTTCGGGGATAAGGAAGTTCTTTGACTTCGCACAGCGTATGGAAGATGTGATTTCCTTAGGTGTCGGAGAGCCGGACTTCGTAACGCCCTGGACTATCAGGGAAGCATGCATATTCTCGTTGGAGAAAGGTTATACGTCCTATACCTCTAATTGGGGTCTTTTAGAATTACGAGAGGCAATTTCTGATAAGATATATGAAGAAAGTGGTGTGTTTTATGACCCCGAAGGTGGAATACTTATAACGACCGGAGTAAGCGAAGCTTTTGATCTCGCGCTTCGTGCTATCATCAACCCTGGTGATGAGGTTATTCTCCATGAGCCATGTTATGTGAGTTACAAGCCCTGCACAGTGTTTGCCGGTGGGACTCCGGTATGCGTAGCTACGGGAGTTGAAGATAAATTCGAGCTGAGAGCGGAAGAAGTAGCGGAAAAAATAACAGATAAGACAAAGGTGATTATATTGAGCTATCCTAATAATCCTACTGGAGCAGCGCTGAGCAAGAAAGACCTGGAAGAGATAGCAGATGTCGCAACTGAGCATAATTTGATTGTTATATCCGATGAGATATATGATAAGCTGACATACGAAGGAGAACATACCTGCTTTTCATCGCTTAATGGTATGGAAGAGCGGACAATACTGCTGAATGGTTTCTCCAAGGCGTATGCAATGACTGGGTGGCGGATAGGCTATGCGGCCGGCAATAAAGAGATAATAGAAGCGATGATGAAGATACATCAGTATATAATGCTCTGTGCACCGATTACAGCACAGATGGCGGCAATAGAAGCGCTGCGGTGCGATGATGAGACGGATAGGATGGTAAATGAATACAACAGGCGGCGGAGATTGATGGTTGCCGGGCTGAGGGAGCTAGGGTTGAGCTGCTTTGAGCCAAAAGGTGCCTTTTATACCTTCCCGTCCATTGAAGATACAGGACTCACCTCGGAAGAATTTGCAGAACGGCTACTCAGGGAGCAGAAGGTGGTGGTAATACCGGGAAGCGTATTTGGCGATTGCGGTGAGGGATACATAAGATGCTCTTATGCTGTATCGCAGTATGAAATAAAAGAGGCTTTGGAGAGGATGGGGCGATTCTTAAATGGTATATAATTGCAGAATGCAGAGAGCAAATCGAGAAAGAATAATTTTTGATAATCGGACTTTAGCAGATGAACGCAGATAATCAGGATTTTAAATATAAGGCATTTGATAATTTGTGGAACTAGTTTTCTACGTAAATCTGCGTAAATCAGTGTCTTAAACTAAACAAATAGAAGTTATACTATAAAGTTGTTGCACAATACAGAACGAGAAAATATAATCTATAATTGAACTTTGCC
>CAZOEM010000070.1:0-10024 GCA_964578735.1 uncultured Halobacteria archaeon
GGTAAAAGTTAAAAATGAATGAAATAAATACCCCAACTATAAAGGGGGAGCATCCTTTAATGAAATGCTCGGAGAAACCCATGAACCGCAGGTATACCATTACCATATTCCCTTCCTTAGCGGTATAAAAGAAGAAAGGACGAACATCTACGTCCGGATTCTTAAACAAGACAGAAGAGAGCATCTTATCTGTATACAGAGCATCTCCCAACCAGCCTCTTACAAGAGGTCCATAATATGGCAGTTTCGCTGCCCTATCCTGCTTTATCCTCACTCTTAACTCATAATAGCTTCTATTAAGGAGCGTTGCTAACGACATCGTGGTTATATAATAGCAATGGTTTCTTTTATATTATGCAACTCAAAGAACTTGTATCGCTTATGTCCAGAAAAATAGAATTCGCCGATGCAAATGGCAAGGTATATATTGATTGGATTCCTACCTACTATATATTACTGTAAGTTATAATAGTAAATTGGGTAGGTGTGATATAGACAGATGAAGATGAAAGATATAAAAGTGGTGCTGTGCATAGGTCTATTGTTGCTCGGTGCGTTCATAACATCAGTAACCATTGCGGGCGCAAGCGTAACGGAACTGAATGTAAATCCTTCTGTTGTTGTACCGGGAGAGACACTATCAATATCAGGGAAGGCATCGGCAAACGAGGCGGTACCGCTGAAATCGTCATTTGTGATTTCTTTACCCGTTTCAGAAGGCAAGTATTTAGGTGAATTCAAAGGTATTCACTTCCCGGCTGGCGAGAAGGGATTCTCGGTAAGAGCGGAAAACATAAAAGATATTCGCGTTTCCTTAGGTCCGATGCTATTTATGACAGTTAAATACCCCATAGGAGGGCCCAAAGAAGCAACGAATGGTATTGCTACAATCTCTATGTCTCTGCCCATTAAGGGGATGGATGTCAAGGGCGAAAAAGATGTAAAGGTATATGGAGCAGCATTAGATGATGCAAGTTCTGTAATTCTGACAACGAACATGGCAATTAAAGTAACAGCAGATAAAAATGGTAATTTTAAACTGGACATTAATACTCATGGTGTTCCGTTCGGTGAATTCTCAATTGCCGCAGGTGGAGCAAAAAAGGCGGTTCAAATTGTTCATACTAAACCCAAATCAACTCCCACGCCAATACCGTCACATGATCGTGACGAAGAGCCTGACATCTCGCCTACTCCAACTATAACACCAACTGTCGCCCCAACAACACCTTCATCAAGTCAAAAGTCTTCGATCGGCACAGCGTCTTCGTCAGGTCAAGAGCAAACGGTGACACTGGAATCCACGCCTGATCAAGAGCAAACGGTGACGCCAGAGCCTACGCCGGGTCAAAAGCAAACGTCAACACCAAAATCCACGCCTGATCAAAAGCAAACGCCAACACCAGAACCATCGCCAAGTCCTTCGCAACGCATAATACCAGGTTTTGGTGCCTTCTTTGCTATTGTAGGACTCCTTACAGTAGCATATTTAGTGCTGGTATTAAGAAGGAAAAGAGATTAACTGATTTATTTGTATGTGTTTAGCTACTTTTTTTCAGACCACAAGATTACACAGATTTCCACGAGAAAAAGAATAATATTTAGATAGTTTCAGTATACTCTTAACTAATTTATACCCTAATAATCTCAAGTTCTTGTGTTAATCTTGTGGAATCTCGTGGTTTTTTTATGTTACTAAACAAATACAATGATTTTATTACGGCGAGTTCTTGAATAGCTCTTCGTCCTGCCCATAATTGCGATCCAATAGCAGTGCAAGCTCGGCTTTTGTTAATTCCATGCTCAGATAAGTGGCATGTTCAAGTAAGGAAATTAGGCCCAATCGCAGTATAGTATCCATCACCGCCTTTGCACTGCTGCCTATTATCCGCTTCCTGGTAGGTATATGCTCGGCATATATCATTGTTCCGTTTTCTACTGCACAAATACCTATTCTAAAACATCCCTTTGGGTCTAGTTTCCACCCCTCACTCGTCATTGCAGGGATATTTAGCACATCATGAAATAGCATGATCTGCTTCCTTCTCTTCTCCTTTAGCACTAAAAGGTCAAGTCCAATATCCTTGGGTGCGCTTTTACGTGCCTTCGCGAGCATCATCATCTCGGATGCAACCCGCAACTCTCTTACACTGCCTCTCGCCTTTTCACTGTATTCGGGAGTGAAGAGAATATCCGCATTCACGTCAGAAGCTATACCAGCTAAAGTCGCGTTTACACCTGTTGAATCTGCGTCCATAAGCTCTGTTACATTCCCAACGCCGAAGAAAAGTGGTGTACCTTTGTCTTCCTCCCGGAACAGGAAATAGTTATATAATGAATTAGCAATTCCATATCCTATTGCATTTAACACGGGGTCTGCGATCAGGAGCTTTATGCCTTCTTCCTTAGCCTTTTTCAGGTTTGCAAATAGACTTTCAGGCGAGGAATCGGGAATTACAACCGCAGCAATATCATTCTTCGCTATCGTATCACTCACCTCTGGTATATTCTCGTTAGTCAGGCTGAGGACCATATCAACGCCGGTCTCTATGCCTGCGAGAATGAGTTCCGCATCCAGAGTATCAACAGAAATAGGGACATCGTCAGCGACAGCTAAAGCTGCTTTTACTGCTCCTTTTACCTCGTCTGGCTTGGCACCGATATGAACGCCAATGTCTATTATGTCCGCGCCGTTTTCCAGGAAGTAAACCATCTTTCTTTCTATCGTATCAGCACTGAGCTGTGTTGCATCCACAATTTCCGCACAGACTTTCAGTCTCGCGCCGCCGCCTATTTTCACACCTTTTATCCTGAATTCCGGTGTTATATCGCATTCCAAAGCATCCAGATGCGTCTTCGCATCCTCTTTCCTCTTTACCGCTATAAGTTCATCGGCCGGTATGAGAGGCGATAATTGTATCTTCTCTGCGAAAGGTAAAACATCACCGAGATCATAGGCATGTCGGGGTCCCAACCGGATTGGCGTACCTATTTCTTTCTCTAAGCCACTGAAATCTGATTTGCAAAGACCGGAAACTAATATCAAGTCGGGCTTTTCAGAACGGTAATTCGTTTCTAACGCCCTTTTCAACGATTTGGGTGTGGAGAAAGCAGCAATGTTTATGTCTTGTGTAAGAACATCGCACTTCACAGCGGTTACTCTCCTTATAGCTTCTGCAACCATACCCGCTGCTTCCTTTCCTGTTGCTAATAATACGCTCATTAACACTTTATCACAAAAAGGGAAGCGTTAATCCTCATGGCTCTTTAACACGATTAAAACGCTCCTTTAGCGTTTCTGGTTTTCTTCTTCACGTTCTGCTTTTCTACGCCTTTTTTCCTCTTGAATTTCTTACTCTCCTTCTTCTCCAGATACAGCTTTAATATCCCTGCGTTCAGCAACCATGTATTCACCAGGTCCGTGATGAGCCCGAACAGAAGTATAAGTGATATGTCCACTAGTATGGGAATAGGGGCAAAATGGGAGGATAACAAATGAATAGAAGAAGAAACGAGGAACATGGCGAATACTGCAGATAGGGTAGTGAAAGTCATAGTTATACCGGTTTTCATAGTAGTTCTTATCTTCACATTCAAATCACCTTTTTTATTGAGTAGATTAGCAGTCAATAGGATGTCCGAGTCCACAGAATAGCCAATGAGCATGAGCAATGCGGCTACTGTGCCGAGCGATAATTCCAGTCCCATCAGGTCCATACAGGCAATTGCGACAACGATGTCCGAGAAAGCGGAGAAGATTACTGCTAATGGTGGGATGATCATTCGGAATGCTACGAAGACAACAATAGCCATGAAAATGAATGCATATATCAGCGCCTTTAATGCCTGCGTTTGGTATTGTAACCCGAATTGCGCGCTAATACTCTCCAATTCGTACGTGCCCACACCATATTCGTCATTGAGCTTTTCTATCAGCCGGTCATACCCTGGTGAATCGCCCGTCAGATCAAATTCTATCCGCTTCTCATTCCCTACGCCTGTTTCACCTACGATGATGACAGAATAACCGTCAAATTTAGTGCTTAATGCTTCTTTCGTTTCCTCTGTGCTTATCTTCACCCATGTACCGCCCGTGAAATCCATGCCTAAGTGGACCGGCGAACCAACGCTCATCTGCGTGTACGCGATCACGACGAAAGCGAGCAGCAAAATGATAAGGGGTATTGCGATCAGTTTCTTCGCCGAATATCTCGTTATATCTATTTTGTCCAGGAAGCTTTTTCCCTCACTCATACTAGTTTCTCTTTTATTGGTATATCCCTATTGGATAGATATGTATAAAGAGTTATTTATGCTATTGTAACATTAAAGCATAGGCGTTATGTAACCATAATAACTATCATTTTGATCCAAAACGTTGGTAGAGGCTAATGAAGAAGTTTGAGATACAGGATGCGAAAGACGATGATTTAAAGCGAATAAGTGAACTTATGGGCCTTTCGCTGAATATAGAAGAGATGCGAGCGATAAAGCGATATTTCCTGTTGAAGCGCAGGGCACCAACGGAAGTAGAGCTGCAGAGCATTGCACAGGCATGGTCAGAACATTGCTGTTACAAGAGCTCGAAAAAGATATTGCAAAAGTATATTTTCGGCATTGATGCGCCGCAGAGTATATTAGCGATAAAAGAAGATGCCGGTGTGGTAGAATTTGATGCCAAACATGCCTATGTCTTGGCGTTCGAGAGCCATAACCACCCTTCGGCGATAGAGCCTTACGGCGGTGCGGCAACAGGTATAGGCGGTATCGTCAGGGATGTGATCTGCATGGGTGCACAGCCTATTGCATTGATTGACCCCTTATTCTTCGGTCCTACGGATTATAGCTATGATAAGCTGCCCGCAGAGGTGAAGCATCCAAAGTTCCTGTTTGATGGTGTTGTTGCGGGTATAAGCGACTACGGGAATCGGATAGGCATTCCAACGTGTGCGGGCATGGTATATTTCGACAATGGCTACGTAGGCAATTGCGTAGTGAATGTGGGCTGCGTAGGGATAATGAAGAAGTCCGATTTGAGCAGAAGCATAGCGCGTGAAGGCGAGGTACTTGTTCTGGTCGGAGGTAAAACCGGGCGGGATGGCATACATGGCGTTACCTTCGCTTCCGTAGAGTTAACAGGGGCGGAGGAATACAGAAGTGCCGTTCAAGTTGGCGATCCGATAACAAAGGAGCCGCTAATGCATGCGATATTAGAATCGAATGATAAGAAGCTGATAAGCGGGATGAAGGACCTCGGTGGCGGCGGGTTATCATGCGCAGTGAGCGAGATGTGCCATGCGGGTGGGTGTGGAGCCGAGATACATTTAGATAGGGTGAAGTTAAAGGAAGAAGGGCTAAGCGCATGGGAAGTCTGGGTGTCGGAATCGCAAGAACGGTTTTTAATCGGAACACCGGAAGTGAATGTGGACGAGTTACTGGCGATATTTAATAAATGGGATGTGGATGCGGTGATTCTAGGACAAACATTTAAACCCCTTTCCTCTGAAGAGAAAGCGACACCAAAGAAACTAAAGATTGATTACCGTGGTGAGATTATATTCGAGCTGGATACGGATTTCCTCCTGTCATGTCCGCTTTATGAACGTCCGATGGAGATAAAGGCACGTGACGAGATGGAACCGTTAATGGAGGCGCCTGAAGACTATAATGGCATTTTAAAACAGTTGCTTGCAGCACCTAATATCGCATCGCGCGAAGGTGTTATAAGACAATATGACCATGAAGTGCGAGCGTCTACGGTGATAAAGCCGATGCAGGGGATAATAGGGAAAGAGACGCATGGCGATGCAGCGGTGATAAAGCCACTGGAAGACTCGTATAAGGGAATCGCAATTACTTCTGACGTAAATCCATCATATTGTAAGATTAATCCGTTCTGGGGTGCTGCGAGTGCGATAGATGAAATATGTAGGAATTTGACTGCTGTTGGTGCCGTGCCACACTCATTTGCAGATTGCTTAAATTTCGGCAATCCCGAGAAGCAGGACCGGATGGGGGACTTCTATGAATGCTGTCGCGGTTTAGGCCACATGGCTTCTTCGCTTGGCGTACCGTTTGTGAGTGGTAATGTGAGCTTATACAATGAGTCCGTAGCTATGAATGAATCTATCCCGCCCACACCTGCTATTCTGGGCATAGGTGTATGTGAAGATATAAGAGAATGCATTACTGTGGACCTGAAGGAAGCGGGGAATTTACTGTATCTGATTGGCGACACAAAGAAGGAATTGGGTGGCAGTGAGTATTATAAGTTGCGGGGTGTGGAAGGTGGAATAGTGCCGAGGACCGACCCAAAAGTCCTGAAGAGGTCTATGGTTGCGTTACTGGACACGATGAAGGTGGGATTGGTAGCGAGCTGTCATGACCTTTCGGAAGGTGGGCTCGCAGTTGCAGTATGCGAAATGAGTATGGGCGGAGATAGCGGTGTTTACATTGATATTGGTGCTGTAAATCCCAAACTGAGGAGCGATTACAAGTTGTTCTCGGAATCTAACACGAGGTGGGTGGTGGAGGTGCAGAAAGCGGTAGCAGGAAGGTTTGAATCGTTTATGGCTACTCATGGCGTTTGTATAAGTGAAATAGGGACGGTGATAAAGGATAAGCGGGTCGGTATAAACGACAATGGCACGGAATTAGTGGATATTTCGGTAGATGCTGTGAGAGCGGCATGGGGAAATCCTCTTACGTGACGTAGCTGTAATCCCAAAAAGGCTTCATCAATGGATGAATGTCCTTATTATCGATACTTATGTGATATGGCTGATCGCCAATACCATTGCCATCCGTATCCCGCTCTATTTCAACGTCCTTGATGTAATCATCCCAATAGTTGCCCATGTAGCTTGTATATGTCGTTCCATTATAGATATATGTTATTTCGGAAATAGTATTCCAGATACTAACAGAGTTAAGAGGACAAACGTTATCAAAATTGTTTATGAAGTTGTTGAGACAGATAACGTTATTAAAAGAATTCATGACTAAAATACCCCTATTTTCGCAGTTCGATATGTTGTTCATGGACAAGAAATTGTTGTTCGAGGAAGTCAAGACCACCCCGTCAGGGTTGTTCAAGTTTGTGTTTAAAGCTAAAAGGTTGAAGTTGGAAGCGCCCAGGCGGATGCCCCTTTTGTTATTGGTATTTGAGTTGTTGATTAGGATATTGTTACACGAAGCAGCCAGGGCGATGCCATTGTAGTTGTTCGATGTGCTGATATTCTCTATTCTCGAAAGCATCGAATAGACGAGCAAAACACCAGCGCTATTTCTCGTTAGCGTTAAGTCTCTCATGGTTATATTTAATGAGTTTACGACACATACAAAGCCCGCATCGTCCGGTATCACACGATTTCGCTGACCCACCCAATAATAAACGTGTTTCTCATCTACGAGATTAGTAGCATCTATGCTCTGTGTGAGGTGATAAACGTTATCACCAGTAATACCAAAGTTGTAATAATTCCCTTCCATCCTGTTGTTTTTTAAGGTGCTGTTGCACGAAGCATCCAGTGAGATACCAACCTCGTTATTTGCACTGGCGGTGTTGTTTATCAGGGTATTTTTGTTTGAATGAATTATGCTGATACCGATCTCGTTGTTCAAATTTGCAATGTTATTGATCAAGAGATTGTTATTAGAAGAATCCAGGGAATAGCCATCGCGATTATTCGAGCGAGCTTTGTTTTGCACTAATAGGTTATCGTGCGCGTAATCTAAACGGATGCCATATTGGTTGTTCAATGCAAGGTCATTGTTGTATACGATATTACCATGCGAGTGCCACAAACGAATGCCGCGGTAATTCGATTTCACTACCTCATTATTGGCTATTGTGTTAGAATCAGAATAATTCAAGTAGATGCCATCGCCATAATTATCTGATACCGTGTTGTTTCTAATCGTGTTTTTCGTCGAATCAGACAAGAAGAAGCCATAAGCGTTGCCCACTGCCCTGCTATTTGTAATATTACAGTGATCTGCGTGAATATACAGTCCGGCGTAAATATGCCGTCCTGTTTCATTCTTTCCTATTGCGTTTTTCACTGTGAATCCATTTATGCTCACATAGTCGGCAGTCACCTCAAATACATGTGCGTTCTCTTTCTCCGCTACAACAGTTGTATGTGCCGATCCGTTATCGGATATAATTGTTAAACGCTTGTTTACCTTCACGTTTTCGTTATACGTTCCACCCCTCACGATGATTGTGTCGCCTGTGATAGCATTGTCCACAGCCCCTTGAATCTTTGCAAAATCGTCTGGCACGTGAATTATCGAGTGTGACGAAGCGGTATCAGGATTTAATGTGTCATTGCCTAAAGTCGCATCAACTGCAACTGCAACTGCAACTACAACTACAACTACAACTGCAATTGCGATTAGCGCCACACAAATGGAAAACCGCAATAATTTACTGCCACTTTTATTTTTCATTTGCTTTTGTTTGGTATGATCACACGTTATATTGTCACGCTATTCGGATTGCATGGTGTCCCACCGTCTACAAGGCTCTCTTCCCATCCCCCTGTTAGATTTAGTTCAAGCGTTTTACCATTTCCCGATGCACCCCAGGAATTATGGTAGCTCACCGCGTCAATAATGGCCGATGATGCATCTTTCAGTGCTATGGATTCCCCTGTGTTACTTAGCCTGAATCTACTTTCAATCACTGTACAATTACACGCTGGATGTTTATTTAAGAACGTAGTTGCATCCACAGCGACAATTGCATACCCTCCAGCAGGGATAACCATACTGCCCTGGCCACGAGTAAATAGCTGATACGAGTCGGTAGAGTAGTCAAAAAACTTCCAGCCGGTTATGTTTATGGCTTCCGGGCCACCATTAAATAGCTCAAGCCACTCGCGATTCCTGTCTAAGCCGGGTAAATTGTACATTATCTCATTGATTTTTACATGATATGGTGTCAATGTTGCGTGTACGGGAGAAGTCTCGCCAGCGGATACCTGTACTGTTGTTGACCAACCTTCATAGCCATCAAGAGCGAGCGTAATTGTACTACTGCCGGGTAAAATCTCTGTGAATGTATATGGTGTTGTTACCAACGGGCCAGCAAACGAACCATCAGAGGTATCTAATCCTATCGTTGCGCCAGGCGGCGAAGAGTTTACGAAGATAGCCCCTTTTGTTGGTGGTGGGGTGGGAATAGGAGTCAATATTGCATGTACGGGAGAGGTCTCGCCAGCCGATACCTGTACAATTGTTGACCACACCTCATAACCATCAAAGGCGAGCTCAAGGGTATGTGTGCCGGTGGATAAATTGGCAAACGTGTATGGTGTTGTTACCGACTGGTCCACAAGACCGTCTAAAACTAGCGGGACACCCGATGGCGTAGACGAGACCGATATAGACCCTGTTGTGGGTGGCTGAGTCATTATTGCATGCACGTGCGAGGTCTCGCCAGCCGATACGGGCACATCCGCTGACCAAATCTCATAACCATCAAGAGTGAGGACAAGTGCATGAGTGCCAATGAGTAAATTAGGAAACGTGTAAGGTGTTGTTACCGAGGGCCCAACAAAACCATCCAAAAGTATCGTTGCACCAGATGGCGTAGACGAGACCGATATAGACCCCAGTAGGGGAATCCATGTTGTAGTTGGTAGAGCACAAAGTGGCGCAACAAAAACAGCGAACAGCAAAATCAGCACGGCAACCGCAAAAGAACCGCTTTTTAGTGATGAGATTTCCGCGGAAGAAACGTTCCTTTCTCTTGCTTTTTTTTCGTACCGTTTCTTCATTTTCATCCATTATCGCCCCCATTACTACATATACTAAAAAAAATCGATATAAAAAGGTTTTTGGGATTACCATTTTTCGCCCGGTTTTACAAGAACATTATTCGTGAAGAGTTTTTTTTCAAGATATTTTTTTAAATGGTTGTGAATTTTTCGTATATCATCAGTATCTGGCAGGGCGGTAATGATTTGGCTCTTTGGTAATTTACGTGGAACATATCGCCCTGATAATTCAAGCAAAT
>CAZOEM010000071.1:0-9976 GCA_964578735.1 uncultured Halobacteria archaeon
TATTTGATAACATAGTGATGTGTCTGAGTGTCCCACCTTCATTCCAAACTCAACCGGTATCTATTATAAAAAGTCTGAAATGGAGCGAAGCGGAATGGGAGATTTTTAGGGGCTGTTAAGCCTTATAATCTCGGTTTTATGACACTCTGAGCGTCATAACTTACAGCGGTTTAAGCACCTCAACACTGTAAGTGAAGAGTGTCAAGCGAAGCGTTTAAACCTCAGATTATATGACTTCTGGAGTGTAGCGGAGGGTTATGGAGGGCAGCGTCTTTCAACCTTAGTTACTTTTCTAACCAAAGAGGCCATAATAAAAGAATTAAGACAAATAAGGGTTATTGTCAAAAAAAGAGAAATAATACAGAAATACCTAGTAAAGGCGTAGAGCGATGTAAAATAGATAGCGAATAAAGCCAGAATGTACTAAATACGATAGTGGCGGTACCAGAAAGAACTACACTGTAAAAGGTGCCATTTGCAACAGTTATAAATTTATAGGCTTTTGATTGTCTCTTTATAGGCAGTATATACTGTAGAGCTAAGACATAAACAGCTATGTAAATACCGAGCAGTGCACCCATAGTTTGCATTATTGCTGAAGGTACCAAAGGATCACTCATATTACACCTCTTGGTTGATGATATATAAAAGCTTTTCTATTTTTTCATGTGAAGTGTTTTTTTATTGCACGCGGATAAATAAGCATGAATAAAACAAACCTCCGCGAACATCTTCAAAAGCCTTATCAAAGATTATCCCATATCGCTTTGCTTTGCGCCTCCATTGCTCTTTTGCAACTCTTACCATCGGTTTTACGTGATAATTAGTTTTACTTTGTCTATGGTCTTATCATTACATTAGCTAAAGTTACCAGAAACAAGGCAAGAATTAACCAACCAAACAATCCTTCGATCATGACGGCAACCTTTCGGTAGCGATCTGCAGGATACAAATCGCCATAGCCGATTGTAGTGAATGTAACCATACTAAAATAGAATGCATCCACGAAGGCATTCCATGTCTTCCTCCTTGAGGACACGTCTTCTTCATCCTTTCCATCGTTTTCTTTCGATCGTCTAATACCTCCCCGCAACCCGTAGATAGGTATGAATATCAGAATTATTACAACAGCCAATGATGCTGCATTCCACGGCTTTACACCATAGCCACAAGAAGCCCCTGCTACTACATCCATTAACTTTGAGAAAGACATCTTTTTGTTAGCTTGACTCAATTGCCGATACTGGTAGTAGGCAGCATCAGCATCCTCAAACTGCTCTATCTCTCTGAAATTTTTTATTAGTTTTATGTATGTTGGTCCATTAAAGACCAGCGCATCTTTGAGAGTACTCCATTCCACTTTCATTCGATTAAAATCCGATTCAATAAGGGAAACATTGGTAAATGAAGTCCTCGTGAAAGAGACTTTGTTAAATATTGTTGAATAAAATGAGGCATCAAAACTAAAATTAGCACCTAAGTAGTTTGCAATGCTATTAAAATCTGCATACCCAAAGTTGGCAGAGCCATTAAAATCCGCTTTCGAGAAGTCCGCACCATCGACAAAATCTGCATGCTCAAATATGGCATCGCCAGTAAAATTCGCATTCCTGAAGAGGGCATTGACAGCAAAATCCGCATACCGAAAGTTTGCATTGACAGCAAAATTCGCATCCGCGAAGACGGCCTCGCCAGCAAAATTCGCAAACCAGAAGCCTGCATTGCCAGCAAAATCTGCATCCACGAAGTAGGCATTGCCAGCAAAATCCGCATGCATGAAGTCGGCAGTGCCTGCAAAATCCGTATCCCAGAAGCGGGTATAGCCAGTAAAATCCGCATCCCAGAAGTAGGCAGTGTCAGCAAAATCAGCATTATCGAAGCCTGTACTGCCAGCAAAAACCGCATTCCTGAAGTCGGCAGTGCCAGCAAAAACCGCATTCCCGAAGTAGGCATAGCTAGTAAAATTCGCACCCTCAAAGTTGGCATAGTCATTAAAATTCGCATCCGCGAAGTAGGCAGTGCCAGCAAAATTCGCATACCAGAAGCCTGCATTGCCAGTAAAATTCGCATCCGCGAAGTAGGCAGTGCCAGCAAAATTCGCATACCAGAAGCCTGCATTACTGGAAAAAGATGTTCCTTCGAAATCCACATTTTTTCTAAATTTAGTGTTAGAAAAATCAACATCCTCTTCAAAGATAGAGTTCCGAATTGTTATATTGTTTTCAACAATCTTTAGCTCTTTTTCTAAATGATAAGTCACACTATATTGGCTAGGGATCTCAAAAGCTTCGGCAATATCCAAAATAGGTGGTCCGACATAAAACACAATATCTTTCTCCCTCTGTGCATTATGAACGGTTTCAAGCTCTATTTTGCTCAAATTAAGCTCTCCAATTATACGGACGTTCCTAAGGAATACGTCTTCTCCATTTACTATTTTTTCTAAAATATCGCTAGCGTTAACTTCTGTAAGTTCCTTTGCTTGAACAGAAGTTGACATTAACAAAACTACAATACCCAAAAGTAATATCCACGCGATCACGTTTTTTGTTTTCATTTTTTCACCTCATATATTTGTCATAGACCAAAAATAGCTGCAATAATTAATGTAAAGTTTGCTTTATAATATAACAGCATCCCCCTCTAACTCAATAACAATGAACAAAAACCAAGGGCTATTATTAGGAATCGCCTTGATACTTCTCTTCACAGGCACAGCCTTAGCAACTTCAACCACCACATCCGCCACCTCACATGTAATAATATACACCTTCGACCAAAACCCAGCGGGAAGCGATGACGGCAACGAATGGATCATCTTTCACAACCCATCAAACAAAAGCGTGGATATAGGGAACTGAACTTTTGAGTCTACCCCTGGCACAACCGCAATTGACTGGATACCCGAAAGAACAGTGCTTAACCCCGGAGCCTATTGTACATACACGCCTTTTTACCGGTGGCTCAACAATAGCGAAGAAACGATAATCATAAGAAATGGAGTAGCTACTCACCCCCCATAAATTTACTGCGGATAAAACATTATAGTACCCAGCATGAAAAAAAACGTTTCGATTAATGGCGTGGCAATGCGATGAATATACGTAACCGTGATGAAATTCGTGAAGCCTACCGGCAAGGAGAAGAGGCAAATATTCAACTTGTTTAGCGGATCATTCCGGAATTGCAGGCACAACAGGATCGTTTGAACAAAAACGGTATTGGACCAAGCAGCAAACACTAGCAATTTCTACGATCCCAACTTCTACCATAAAAAGACGATGCTTTTTCAGGGTAATGCAACCAACCGACTAATAAACAGCGAGAAATTCGAGAGCTCATCAATCTTTGGCGGCACGGACACACGAGTAAACGAATTCTTCGATGTTTTCGCGATCCAAAAGGAAGAATCACGCAGCATAGATGCCATTTCGGCGCCCGGCGGAAGGCAATCACATAGCTTTGCGACAATGGATGACTTCTCTGGGTTATGGAGCACACATTCAGACTGGCAGAAGATATGCCAAAAAAATATACGGCATCACCAGTTGTTTAAACGTAACTTCTCTGAGCAAAAGGATTTGTGGTTCGAGCGCGAGGTTATTGCGCCGCAGTTATTCCAGTGAAAAATCACAAATCACAAGCACAGAATCACCAAGAAATCGAACCTCTCTTTATGTTCTCTTATTTTCTCCTCTGATAGTTCTGCCATAACAAATTCCTCGAGAGCCAGTCTTGGTTTGAGCGTGACCCTCCCCTTTTTTCTCAACTCTACCTTCTCAAATGGTTTAAGCGCCCCACCTTCGTATATATCAGGAACTGACATAATCGCTTATTATATATAAATATTTCTGACATTTATACGGTCACATAATATCACCCAAAAACGCGTGAGGGACAATGAAAATGTGAATAGGGCGATTGTCGTGATACAACGATATGCGCAACTAATGTCATAAAAATTTAGAAAATGTCAGTTCCTGATATATATTATATCCTACTGTTTTCGACATGGTTATGTTACTTCATCGCCTTAATCCCCTTTACAATGTCCATGACACTCATCTCACCTAACCTCTCTTTTCTATCTATTGTATAATTGCCCATCCCTGTTTCAAATTGTTGCAAGAACCGGGACATACCTACGGGTCCAAGGGCTTTAGCTAACGCCTCTAAGCCTTCTTTCCTGATTTGGCTAATATCCATCATTTGCGCTTCCATTCCTTATTACCTCCATTAACCACTTAACCGGATTCTCTATCTGCACTTTAAGTCTGTTAATATTTCGCAATGCCTTATATAATAAAGTATCATCTGTTGTCAATAAAATAAATATCCGCATTGCTCTTTTTTTCTCTGCATAAGCAAAAAGTGACAATCTTCCTTATTCCGTGATGCTTACACGTAGCGGCTATCAAAGCATCGATAGGTAGTAAACCATATCGGGCAATCACATCTTTGGCACTCCTTGTAATTTCCTTATCGCTCTGTAATTCGATAGAGGTATCCAGCAACTCATAAACGTTTTTCAAATCATTAGAATCAACAAAAACCCCATTCATCTTCCAACTCACCGAATGCTCCATCTATTTCGTCCTTGCTTACTTTGAGAATGCCAAAGGTTTTTTTCACTATGGATTCCTTAATAATAACCCTGACTCTCGTATTTTCTTTCAAATATATCGTCTCAAATGTTTTAAGCCCCCCATTCTCATATACGCATTCGATTACTTCTGGCATAGCTTGATTATTTGTGTTGTATGTATTTGAACATTTCACAGCAAAACTTCAAAAGTTTTAAATATACCTTTATTCTTTACATCTTTGAAGTAACGGCATCACCGTTGGATGAGGGAGCGAGAAGATGAGCGAAGAAGAGGATGTGCCAAGTGTCATACCCCTAGAGGAAACAATAATTGACCCGCTTTACGAGCCTTTGAAATTGAACAGGTATAAGTTATGCTCGCATCTTCAGCGATTGAAGGATGTTTCGCACCTTAGATATGGCTTCTCGCCTTATTTGTTGTTTGATGTGGCGGGATGGAAGGGGGTGTGAAAATGGCAGAAGAAGAGCGAAAAGAAATACAGTTGGTGGATCCGCTGTATGAACCTGTGATTATGTATCCGATAGGAAGATTGCCCTTTTGTAAAAGTTGTCTGGTAGAATATCGAGCTAATTACATGAATTTTAAAATCAAGCACAATGAGGAAGAAATTAGTTCTGATCATTATCAAAAAACCTTCCGAGATTATGTAAGAAAAAAAGTGAAGGGGGAATTAGAGACGAAATTAAAAGAATATCCTTGGGTATTAGAGAAGATAGATTTTAATCGCTCACTTAGACGACAATTAAGAATGGGCCTTTTTGGGAGACTTCAAGATGAAATGTCTAACAACCTTGTTGATGAAAGGATGTCCATTCCAAAAATAGCAGATCAGATAAAGCCCCTTGGGAAAGAAGAGATACAAAAATTGTTAGAACGAGAAAGTAAAGATATAACTAGATGTATAAACTATAAATATGAGGAAGATAAAGTATGCGAAAATCCTCTGAGATTGAAAGGTGAAGACTACACGTATTCTTTCAATCCCGATACAGCTCTCAAAGAATTATACGACCTCTACAACGAATTAATAAACACTTTTGAGATGCAAAGGCTGATGCATCTTCAAATGACTGGCTTCTTATCTTTAAAATATCCTTCATCCACGCATACGAGATTTGCACATGTAATAGGCACATGGATTAGCGGGTTAATTGCACTGCAAAATGTTACTGTGGTTACAGAAAAAGGAGAGAAACGATTGATAGAGTTTTTAGTGGATGAAGACATGCATCGAGAGTTCATGGCTGCTTTAATCCTACATGATATCGGACATGCTCCCTTTTCGCATGTTCTGGAGATGAATCCTCATTTGAGATATAACCATGAGGAAATAACTGAGGAGGAGATTAAAGGAGCGAATAGCTATTTGGAATTGGAAGACTTGCTCGTTTCAAGTTATGTCGATTTAGAGTTTGGATATGATGAAATATATGGGATTATACCTGGGATTTTGGACAAGGTTCATGATACTATAAGAATAAAGGAGAAATTTGTGCTCGTTCACGATGTAATTGCAAGTATGGGGTTGGATGAAGAGGTTATAATTGAATTATTTTCCGATGAATACTCTAAAGACCCTGCGGTGAGAGCATTAAGAGGGCTTGTGCATGGTGTTATTGACATAGATCGGATAGACCACATCTATCGTGATTTACATTACAACGGTTTCAAAACGATGGGAATACCACTTACTTCATTGTTCCATGGTATCAAAATTCATTATGGAGAAATGCCATATATAAAGGTAAGCAAGGAGATCACACCCATTATTGAAATTTTACTGGAAGCAAGAGAATTATCGAACAAAGCTATTTTCGACAACCCTGTGAACAATTTCTATATAGGTGTGTTGAATGCGGCAATCTCCGACGGTGTGATAATGATGCCCTTGCTCAAATATTATATCCCCTATCTCACAGATGAAGCGCTATTACATGTACTGATTAACAGAGATTTGTTTCATAATTTATCGCCAACCAAGAAAATAGGCATAATCACCGGTTCAAGTTTCGGGCATCAAGATTATAGATATTCGAGTTATCTGATACGAAAATGGGATATTGCGAGAGGGGACGGAACAGAGAAAAAAGTTAAAAAGGAAATGCCAGATAAAAAGTTAAAACATGATATTTTAAAATGTATATCTGAATTGCCTAAAGGGAAAGATGTTATATGGTATGTGTTTTTAAAAGACGTTAGGAGAGATTATGGGCTTGAGGGAAAGCATTATCCAACGCCTGAAAAATTAGATATTGAAAAACTAAATGAAGATGAAGGGAAATTTAAGTGGCTAATAGCTTCTATTCTTATTGCGGAAGGAAAAGAAACCGAAGACATTAAGGGTGTATTAGAGGATACTAAAAATAATGAAAGTGTTGAAAACTTTAAAAGAAATATAAAAGAGCAAACAGAAAAAGAAAATGTTGAAGGTCTTAAAGTCATTTTTGAAGAATCTAACGATAGCAAAAAGTTAAAAGATAAAATAAATGATTTAATCGGGGTAGATGCTTCAACTATTTTCTTTAAAGAACTCTCAACTAAGGTTTATATTGATAATGAAAATAACCCAAAAAATAAACTTGAAGAGAAGTTAAAAAAATACATAGAAGGCATTACTTGGGATGGAGAGGAAAAGAGGTCCTGGACTTTTACGCTATTTGAAAAGGAAAAAGAATCCAAGATTGATAAGATTGAGGAGAAGCTAAAAAATGAAATAATCTGGATTGTCGAAGAGGAACGCTTTGTTTCTCCCATTTTTGAAAACAATGTAGAAATAAAAAATGAACTTGAAAAGGATAAGAATATCACTTTTATTTTCTTCGACAATACGGAAAAGGATGAAAAAGTGAAAGAGCAGAAAAAGCAGAATGTGAAGGATAGAATAAAAAAAATAGCACATTCTCAATCTGGTGTCAAGCCGCATGTATTTGTTATAGAAAAGATAGTTGATAAGGATCGGGTGTGATAAATGAGCGAAGGAAAGACACCGATGGAAAGAATGGAGAGTATTAAAAGAGAATTGTTTGAGGATGAGAACATAAAGTATTTTCATGATATGAAAATAAGCAATATTGAAAATGAGAATGAGGAAGATAGTGTTTTTGTGAAATTAGCAAAAGAAAAAATCATAGCTATAGATATGTCAATGCCAGAAGACAGAAATAAATCAGAAGAATTTATGAACAAAACCCTAGAGATACGAAAAATTCTTGCAATCTTTCATACTATCTTGGATTTGCTCCTTTATTTCTCTAATTATTTCCCCGGTAGCACCAATGCCAACGAAGAACATAAGGGGCGCGTTGAAAGATACAAGAATTTATTAACATTGAGGGGGAAAATTAATGATTTTTACCTAGAAAAACTTAAAAGTGTTATAGGGGCAGGAGAGTCTAAAGTTATAATAATAGTTCCTATGTTCCCGAACGTATCCTTAGAATCGTTTTCTATTTTGTCTGAATTGAGATGGCTGAAAGAACTAGTTATTAATGAAAAAACGAAATCCCTCAGAGAAAATATATTTATACACATTTTATATTTGAACAAACCGTTTCTAGACCGTCTTAAGCAAGAAAAAGAAGATAAACAGAAGTATTTTAGTGATTATAGAACAGGAGAGAAAATCAGGGTAAAATCCATGCTTGAATTGAATAAATTAAGGTTAGAATCTTTCGTCAAGCGATATTTGACTGAGTATATACGAAAGGAACTAAAAGAAAAGTGCAAAAACATGAATATAGCATATTGGTTAGAGAAGCATGTAAAAGCGGTTGATGAAAAAGTTGATGAGTTTTTGCTTTGGAATAAAGAAAATATAAAAATAGATGGTATAAAATGTGACACAGACACATCAAAAAAGATTAGCACATACAAAAAAGGATCTACAGTGGCTCAGGAATGTTATTATTTATCGGATGTAGGTGTACCAGAGTTGTTGGGGTTTAGCCCCCAAGATGAAAGGGAAGAAAAAAATGAAGCAGCTTATAAAGATATTCTCTATTACTTGGAAAAGGAAATAGAACCGGGGAGTGATATAATTCTTGTTCAATCATCAAGAGCCTTAGTTCTTTATAATTTTTACAATGATAGAATAAAAGGAGGGGGAAAGAGATTTTTGGGCTGGGATTCGTATATACCATTGACAAAACCGCCTATAATCCCCGCATTCCAATACCTCTCTACCTTTTCTAAGTCGTATAACTTTTTACATACAAAGATGTATGAGGAAAAAGTGTATAATCACAATGGAAAATCAGGGGGACCTGCAATATGCTATTTAGCACATCTCTTTGAATTTTTATTTGCGCATGTGTTGGAGATTTTTGATATAATACCAAAGGGACCAGAATGTGATAAATGTGGGTGTGGCACAATGATTGTAAAGGAAGAATGCGATAGATTCGAAGAAGGTAGTAAATGCGGGACAAGGCATTGGATGTTCGAATGCTCGTCACAATGGGAAGAACATGCCCCTTGTGGAACTCTTACTGATTATTTATGGCTGCCGATGGAAATATATTCCGCAATGGAAAAAATCTTTTTGAATATCCCCTATACTTTTATGCTAGCCAAGAGGGAATATAGGTTTATCAGCAGTAAGGAGCAGAATAAGGATGTAGAAGAAAAGGTGATGGAAGAAGAAGTTGAAAAATTTATTTCCTTTGATGTAGAAGATATCAAGAAGCATATCAAGAAACAGAGAGATTATTTCGAACAATTTGATAGCAAATCAAAATAAAAAAAAGAAAAAAGTTTTTTATTGGATTCTATAAACTAGCTTTCACAAACTCATCGGTGAACATCTTGCTCACGTTCGTCTTCTTGTCTATTGCACCTACATCAAACATTTGGTCTTGCTTCTCAGTCCAGTTGTCTTCCGAAGGAAGACCGAATATTGGGTTGCCATTTGCATCTTTGTTAAACCCTCTTTTAGCCATTGTTTTCCAAATTGCCAAATGCAAATCCCGTTTTTCCGCTGCTTCGGGATTGTATTTAATGTAAGCAGCAGCAGCTTCTTCTGGATGGTCTATTGCATATTCCAAACCCTTTTGTGTTGCTCTCACAAATTTCCTCACGGTATCTGTGTGTTCATTACTCGTCAGATCACTTGTGATTAGATATGTTCTTCCTATTGTTGTATAATCACTGGCACTTATTTCATTCATTTTTCCACCACTGATAGACTCTGCAATAACTTTTAGTGGGAGATAAGAGGCAAAAGCGTCTGCTTCTCCAGCCAAGTGTGTTGAAATTACAGCCCCTCCAACATACAAAGGCGCTATTTGATCAAATTTTAGGTCTAATTGCTTGAATATTATTTTCAAAATAGTTGCGGGTGTTGACATGGGCCCTGATATTGCAATTTTCTT
>CAZOEM010000072.1:0-9959 GCA_964578735.1 uncultured Halobacteria archaeon
TGCGTGGTGCAGAAGGGATAGAACCAGAGCCGGATGTAGCAGTATTTCCGAATGCAAACATAGAATCGAAGATAGGTGGCATTCCTCTGAAGACACCGCTGGGCAGTGGTGCTTACGGGTCCACGGAGGTGGGAAGGAACAACTGGGATGCACTTGCTATCGGCGGCGCACTCGCAGGAGTAATAGTTATTATCGGGGAGAATGTCTGCGGCGTTGACAAAGAATCGGTATTCACGAACGAAAAAGTGACGAAATCGCCTGAGATGGAGCGACGAGTAAAACTGTTCAAAGAATACTGGGACGGCAAATATGGCGATATCGCGGTGCAGACGAACGTAGAAGACCAAAGGTTCGGGGTGGATGAATACATAGTCTCTAAATTGGATGTGAACATAGTGGAGAGGAAATGGGGACAGGGAGCAAAGGCAATAGGCGGTGAAATACGTGTATCGTCTCTGGAAAGGGCATTAGACCTGAAGAAGAGGAGCTATATCGTGCAGCCGGACCCCGAAGACCCCGCGGTTCAAGAGGCGTTTAAAGACGGCTTGTTCAAGACCTTCGAGCGGCATAGCAGAGTGGGCTTCCCGGAGGAACGCGGTTTTGTAGAAGATGTCGAATGGTTACGGGATATAGGCGCAAAATACGTTACGATAAAAACAGGTGCTTACCGACCTGTGGACGTTGCATGGACGATGAAAGTGGCATCGGAAGCGAAAGTGGATTACATAACGTTTGATGGTGCCGGTGGCGGGACAGGCATGAGTCCAGTGCCGATGATGAACGAGATGAGCACGCCTACCGTGTATTTAGAAGCGCAGATATTGAAGTGTGCACGGATACTGGAGCGAGAAGGTAAATACGTGCCCGATATGAGCATGGCTGGCGGGTTCGTGAATGAGACGCAGATGTACAAGGCGATAGCAATGAGTAACTTCGGTAATGGTCCGTTTATAAAATCAATAACTATGGCAAGGTCGCCGTTAACGGCCGCAATGAAAGCACTTTATTTCACGGAACTCGCAGAAAAGGGCAGATTGCCACGAGATTTTGCAAATAAATACGGGAATGACCCGGAGAAGTTCTTTATCGCTACTGAGGAGTTAAAAACGGAATACGGTAGTAAAATAGGCAAAGAGATATCCTGGTCTGCCGTTGGGGTCTACACATACCTCTATGAGCGGTTAGGGATTGGTTTGAAGCAGATGCTTGCAGGCTCTCGGAAGTTCAAACTGGATTTGATAGACCGGGGCGATATTGCGTCAATGAGCAAGCTTGCAGCCGAAGTCACGGGTATACCAATGTTGCATGAGCTGGAGGCGGATTTGTTCGAGGAAATATTGACGTCGTAGCTGGACTGAATATGGAGATGACAACTTGCGGGGGATGGTAGGGACTACACTACCAGGACCTTCTCTTTTTATCAACAAGTATTTATCTTGCAACGTTTTATAAGTGAGAAATATGCAGGGTAAAATAATGGAGGTTATAAAGAAGACGGGGAGAGGAATTTTTGAGGATGTAGAAAGTTTGTCTAGGGTAAGTATATATGACATTAACTCCGCATATAATATCAATATGGAAGGATATCCAAGATTGAGTTTGGATATCCCGAAGTTAGGCGAAATCGAATCATACCAAAAGGGGGTAGTTAGATGAAATCAACATTTTACGATTCAAATGGAAGGCCTGTAGCCTATACAGAAGACGACGTGCATATCTATCTTTTTTCTGGTGAACCAGTCGCATATCTTGACCATGGGTCTGTCTATTGGTTTTCTGGGCGGCATCTAGGTTGGTTTGAGAACGGATGGATTCGCGACAATAATGGCCAATGCGTTTTCTTTACTGAAAACGCTACAGGTGGACCAATGAAACCAATGAAACCAATGAAGATGATGAAGCCTATAAAAAGCATGGAACAAATGAAACCGATGAAGGGTATGAAGGAAATGCGACCTATGCGACCGATGGATTCTCTATCGTGGTCTGAACTTTCGGGAGAGCAATTCTTTGAAAACTAAGAGATATGTGATTACGACTTCGCATAACAGCGTGTTTGTGGTTAGCTTCGCTAACCCAAATCGCCCTCAGCGACTTCAGATACCTGCAAACAGTTAGACGACATATTCCCTGCCTAAGATTTCTGCTTTTTGAACTTAGAACGATCCCCTACGAGCCAGAAAACCATTGTGTTTATAATTTAAAAAAATCTCGTATAGTTTTATAAGGAAATAGCAGAAATTGAAATATTGGTTAGGGAGGCAAAAGTGTAAAAAATGTTTGAGCCGGAAAAATTTATTGAAAAACAGGTAGATGAAGTAAAAGGAACAATAGGGGATGAGAAAGCAGTAATAGCAACTTCGGGAGGTGTGGATTCCACCGTTTGTGCCGTTCTCACCTATCGTGCGATAGGAGACCGAGCGGTAATAGTTTTCATTGACGATGGCTTGATGCGCGAAGGCGAGGCAGAGCAGGTTACAAACTTTTTTAAGGCGCTGAATATGAATACAAGGCGGGTGGATGCAGCTACGGAGTTTTTTGATGCTTTAAAAGGAATTACTGAGCCAGAAGAGAAGAGGAAAGCATTTCGAAATACGTTTTACTCTGTTCTCGGAAGGGTTGTGCGAGAGGAGAACGCAAAGTATTTAGTGCAGGGAACAATAGCGGCAGATATTCTTGAGACTGTGAAGGGAATCAAGACACAGCACAACATTCTTGAACAGATAGGTATTGACCCGGAAAGTTATGGATTAACGATTGTTGAGCCTTTGAGGGAGATATACAAGCACGAAGTAAGAGAAGTTGCCAGAAGTGTGGATTTGCCGGCGGAGTTTTCGGAGCGCCCACCTTTCCCTGGTCCCGGACTTGCTACGAGAACACTTGGTGAAGTGACGCCTGAACGTGTAGAGATAGAAAGAAGAGCAACGAAGATTGTGGAAGAGGAAACTTCTGATATTGAGTCGTTTCAGAGTATGGCTGTTTTGATGAATGACAAGGCTACAGGGATTAGAGATGGTAAAAGAGCGTATGGCTACATAATCGTTGTTAGACTGGTTAAAAGCGAAGCAGCCATTACGGCAGAAGCGGTTAACGTTCCCTGGACGGTCCTAAAGAGGATAGATAATAGGATTACGAAGGAGATTCCAGAAGTTGTGCACGTGCTTTATTCTCTAACGGATAAGCCACCGGCAACGATAGAATTTCAATAGGATAGCAGACCACAAGATTAATTACACAGATTCTCACGAGATATATAAATGGGGAAAAAACAAAAATAAGATGATGAGATTGTTATCATGTCAAAGGAGGATGTAAAAAATGACAAAACGAATAATCCCCTGCCTCGATACAACGTTTGATGAGCAGGGAAAGGCGGTTGTAGTGAAAGGAATAGAATTTGAGCAACTCAAGTATGCCGGTGACCCGGTCGAACTAGCAAAGCGATACGATGCGCAGGGAGCGGATGAACTAGTTTTTCTCGATATTTCCGCGTCCGTCGAGAGAAGAGACACAATGGTCTCAATGGTAAAGAAGATAGCAGAGCAAGTAGCCATCCCGTTATGCGTGGGCGGCGGGATAAAGAGCATAGCGGATTTTGAAAAGGTGTTTGATGCCGGCGCTGACAAGATAGGCGCGAATACCGCAGCGGTAAAGAACCCAGAGCTAATAAAAGAAGCAGCCGATAAGTTTGGAAATCGTATCGTAGTTGCAATTGACTGCAAGCGGAAGCTTGAGGCGGCAGAAGGCAAAACGCAGGTGCAAGTAGAAGATGGAACGAGTGCCTGGTATGACGTCGTAATTTACGGTGGGCGCGAGTACACAGGAATTGATGCGATAAAGTGGGCAAAAGAGGTGCAGGCGCTCGGTGCTGCGGAGATATTGCTGACTTCTAAGGATAGAGATGGTACGACAGACGGCTATGACATACCCATAACAAAAGCAATTGCCGAAGCTGTGGACATACCTGTAATTGCGTCCGGTGGTGTCGGGAGTTTAGAGCACATTTACGAGGGTTTTGTTAATGGCGCTGCGGACGCATGCCTAGCCGCGAGTATTTTCCATTACTGGACGTATACGGTTGGCGAGATAAAGGACTATCTGAAGGAAAAGGGGCTGACACTATGAGTTCAAGTCCCTATTCCTGTGTTAGTATGTTCTAAACGGAGTGATAGATAGGATCAATCATGGAAAAGATAAATATTGCCTTGGTTGGCTATGGAAACGTGGGTAGAGGGGTCGAAGAGGCAGTAAAACTAAAACTAAATGCCGATACAGAGCTAGTAGCGGTGTTAACCAGAAGACCGGAACAAGTAAGAAAAGAGTTTGTACTTACTTCTGGCGTGACCGGCGAGGGCAATAAGCAAATACTCGAGTACCGGTGTCAATTAGAGAGCAACCCCGAATTTACAGCAAATGTTTTGGTCGCGTGCGCAAGAGCAGCATTTCGACTCTGCAAAGAGGGACGCAAGGGTGCTTTTACCATGCTCGATATTCCGCCAGGATATTTGAGCCCTCATTCCGCGGAGATACTGAGAAAGAGCTTTATGTAGCTGTAGTGGAATAAAAGCTCAAATTCCCAATCATAAAGAGCGGAAGGATTAACTTTTGGACATCGCAATACCCGAAAAGATTATATATTAGGACACTATTCTGTAGTTATGGACGTCATTGATTTTAACCCGTGGTGGGAAACTGGAGCGATTGATAGCGAGACGCTATCAATGAAGAGTAGGGACATATACCCAAAACTTAAGGAAACTTTAGAAGAACGCTTTGTCGAGATAATCATTGGTTTGAGAAGAGTAGGAAAAACGGTGCTCATGCATCAGCTTATCGGCTATCTGCTGAATACTGGAATAGATGCAAAGCGCTTTAAACTATCTAGAGCTATCCTTTCTGATAAAACGAGTTAGCAAATAGAAATAGTGCCGGTAACTAAGTTTTTTATAAGCGTAATATATTAAAGGAATAGTGATGACCCTGATTAAAGCAAAAGTCATGGATAGTACGCATTTAGAACTCGAAAAGGCTATTGTGACATCGGAGAAGGAGGTATTTGTACGGATAATTAGATCGAAGGTTGTAAAATCCGCTGAAGGCGCGTGGGGGTATGATGTAGATAGTAAAGAGTTCGTCAAAGATTTGAGGAGATCAAGGAGATTGGATTGGCTATGAAGCTTTTCATAGATACTTCCATATTTGTTGATGTTCTCAGGAAAAAGACAGTTAGCTCATCAAAGCACCTTTTTGACAGCAGTCTTGAAGGTAATGATGGTCTAATATCTTCAATTACGGTAGCTGAGCTCAGTGTGGGGGCACACCTTTCTACCAAGCCAGATGCAATTGAAAAGACACTTGAACTTCTGTCTATCTTTTCTGTTATAAATCTGGACGATAAAATTGCATTTTATGGTGGGAAGATTTATTCAGACCTTGTCAGAAGTGGGTTGGTAATTGAACTGAACGACTGCTTGATTGCAGCTACCTGCTTGTCTATCAGAATCGCCGAGATCGTGACAAGGAATGTTGACCATTTTGATAGGATTGGAGAAATACGTGCAGTCACACCAGAGGATCTTGGATTCGAATGAAAGGCAGAGGATATTGCATCGTAATAATTATTTAAAGCAAGATTTTAAAACTTCGCTCGGGCAGCAGAAGATCACCTATAACCGTGTAGAGGAAAGTAGAGGCACAGACAAGTGAAGGGCACTGTCGAATTTTCTAGTGAAATTGGTATATCCTTAGATTTCAGCGCTAAATGCTTCTCAAAATGGAGAAATAATCTTCTCTTGTCATCCCAGCCGTTTTCATATTGTTTCGTATGACCGTTACAGGGATTTCATCGTATTTTGGAATTACTATGGCTCTTTTTGCATCTTTATTTTCAACATCTCATCCTCTACGGCATAATCGGCTTCTGCCAAAAAATCGTTCAACGTCCCAAGCTTGGCTGTTTCTTCCAGTTGTATCTCTATAGCCTCTCTCAAATTCTTCTTTGCTCCTTCCGATGTATGACCACAGCTTGCAACGTCCAGCTCGGGGCAGTATGCCGTGAACATCCCACCCTCCTCCCATATTTCAACAGTAGCGATTATCTTTTTCATTACTTAAATATTTATATCAACGGATAGATGAACGGTCCTATCGTTTCCGTGAATATTATCAGGAATATCATCAGTATCAGCAGTATGATAATCGGTGCGAGCCAGTATTTCTTCCGCTTCTTCATGAATTCAAATAGTTCCTTCAACGTTCCGAGTTTTCCCATTTTTGCTCACCTCCTAAACGCATACAATTTATTCCTTTTCTCTTAAACCTCCCCTTATTATCTCACCAATTTTATTTGCAACTATTTCATTCCCATTTTCACCCAAATGGCACCAATCTATAAACATTGTTTCATTATAATCGTCAAATATGTTAGAAATGTCCTTGAATGAAGTATCTGCATTTAATTTTAAATGAGAATGATTTACTTCAAGATTGTATAATTGTGCTATTTCCAATTGTTGTTCACTTAAATTTTCTTCGGTTTCAGATAAGTGCTTTTTAGTATAAAGGCATGGTTGCCAGAAGAAATATGCTTTAAATCCATATTCTTTTTCTAACGCGTGTATCATTCTTATATTATGTGAATACGCATCAATTACCTCTTCCGCAAGTTCTTCTTTATTCTCTATAGCATTATCCGTTGCATGAACGCTTTTATCACGAGTTCCAATCACTTTATTTTTCAAATATGTAAAACAATGCCAGAAATAACTGTGTCCCGTGTACATAGTTACAACATAATTTATATATTTATTTTTGCATGCAGGTATAGCTCCATGTTGTGGAACACCTGCTTTCTTATTTTGATACGCACTATATGCATCATTTACTCCATCATAAAATATGACAATAGCTGGTGTATCTTTTCGTAATTCTAACATTAAAAAAATCGTTTCCTGGGTATTTTGAAAACCAGTTTCTCCGTAATTTGTCACGTTAGCACTTATATTATTTTCGAATAGATATTTAGAAACTAAAGATGGAATTGTATAATTATCTCTTGCGCCCGTTCCCCACATTGTTGATCCACCAAAGAAGTAAATTTTTACAGTGTCATTAGAGCTGTTTTTGCTATTCCAGGTATATCTTAAACCATTTTCATCAATATTAATATATTTTCCTGAATACTCTAATCGTGACCAGCCAGTATATGGAATATCTTGTGTTCTACATTGTCTAAACTCTTTAAAGTATTCATCTGCCCAAGAACAGTTATAGTACACTTCATTATTTACACGAGAATCTGATACATCCTGTTCTGGTGTGCTAACATAACGATATCCTGTTATGCCCAAAAAAGAAAAACCTTCTAAAACTGCTATTAATAAAATAGTAGTTAAAAGAATTGTTGCTACGATCTGAAAATATTTAGTAAATATTTCAAAATATTTTTGGTCCATCTCAATCACCTCAATCCAACCTGAACTCCTTCTGCCAATCCATCTCCTCCTCCACCTGCTTCTGCTCTTCTTTACACATCATAAAATCCCCCAGCACCAAATTATCTATCTTCGTCCTCATAAAACAGGTATATGCATCCTCCGGCGTACACACAATCGGCTCACCCCGGACATTGAACGAAGTATTAATCACCACAGGCACCCCAGTTATCTTGTAAAACTCATCAATCAAATCATAATAAAGCGGATTATCTTCCCTACTAATTGTCTGCACTCTGGCAGAACCATCCACGTGCGTCACTGCGGGAATAACTCTTTTATTTTCCCTCACCTGCGTCACAAGCAGCATGTACGGGCTCTGCTGGTCTCGGTCGAACACAAAATATTCGGCGGCTTTGTCGAGCAAAACGGTTGGCGCGAACGGTCTAAAGCTTTCTCTGAACTTAATTTTTAGATTGACAATGTCCTGCATCTCTTTGTCGCGTGGGTCGGCAAGAATACTCCTGTTCCCCAACGCTCTCGGTCCCCACTCCATCCGTCCCTGGAACCACCCCACAACTCGTTTATCCGCGATAATTTCCGCCGTTCTCTTCAATATCTCTTCACGCCCAAACTCCTCGTAAACAACCTCCTTCTCGTCGAGAAATCTCTTTATTTCCTCATTGGAATAATCAGGACCTAAATACGTATTCTGCATCAAATCCTTTTCCAGACCTATTCGTATTCCATTCGGATTGCTTTTTTGCAAAACATCACGCTTGTTACCCAAAATATTAAACCATATAAAAGTTGCTACGCCTACCCCCCCCCGGCATCGCCCGCGGCGGGTTGAATGAATACCTCTTCAAATGGCGTCTCGCGGATAATCCTGCCATTTGCCACGCTGTTTAATGCCACTCCACCTGCTAAACAGAGATTTTTCAGACCTGTCTCTTCAAATAAGTAATTTGCCATCCTGAGCATCACTTCTTCCGTCACTCGCTGAATGCTCATCGCAATATCAAAGTGATAAGGCTCAATTTTCGATTCTGGTTCTCTCGGTGGATGCCCGAAGAGTTCCACGAATTTATCATTTATCATCTGCTGCGCATACGTGTATGCAAAGTAATCCATATTAAGTTTGAAGCTGCCATCTTCCTTCAGGTCAATCATGTTCTTCATTATCAGATCGTAGTAAACTGGCTTTCCATAAGGCGCAAGTCCCATGACCTTGTATTCGCCGCTGTTCACCTTGAACCCAAGATACTGCGTGAATGCGCTGTAGAGCAGCCCCAGCGAATGTGGAAACTTGATTTCATGCGTCAATGTAATTTTATTCCCGCTTCCATAACCATAAGAAGTCGTTGTCCACTCTCCCACGCCATCTATCGTCAGTATTGCCGCATCCTCAAACGGCGAAGCAAAAAACGCACTCGCGGCATGCGATTGATGATGCTCTGCGAATATTACCTCGCCATCGTATTCTAACTCTTTCTTTATGAGGTCTTTAATCCACAGTTTTTGCCGCAGCCAGATAGGCATCGCCACCGTGAAAAACCTTACTCCCCGTGGCGCAACGGATATGAAAGTCTCCAGTATCCTGTCGAACTTAACAAGCGGCTTATCATAGAACCCTACGTAGTCAAGCTGCCTGGATGTTATCCCCGCTTGCGACAAACAAAACTTTATGGCATTCGCCGGAAAGCTGTCGTCGTGTTTTTTACGTGTGAACCGCTCTTCCTGCGCCGCTGCTACTATCTCCCCATCTTTCAGAAGTCCCGCTGCCGCATCGTGATAATAGCACGATATTCCTAATATGTACATCTCATCTTCCCCCCTCTAACTAATATTGTTTGTAATGTCCCTCTTCCACCTTCTCTTTTTCCTTCCAGTATGACTTCACATCTTCCCCCATCTTTACATCAAGAAAATCCTTCTTCAACAATTTCGCTATTAATCTATAAAGCGTGAATACGGTATAAAACATGAGACCAAGAAGTAATTTGGTAATAACATAGCTTATTGCCTCCCATAATTTCTTCCATTTTTGCCATATCCCTTTTAAGGCCAATTTCAAATCCATTGTTTTTAACACTATGTTTATCCCTATATATATATTTATCTACCTTAAAACCCAATCCCAAATCGGGAGTAGTAAAAATGGAAGCGTGTGACAATGGTAAAAAAGGGGAGAGATTTTATTAAATCTGACCCGGCAGTGATGATGGGCAAACCTGTGATTACAGGCACGAGGGTCACAGTGGAATTAATATTGGAAAAGCTTGCAGCAGGTGAGACCGTTAAGCAAATCATTGATGAGCACTATGAGGTCATGTTGGTTAATTCCAATCCCGCGACCATTATGACCAATCCCGGGAATACAGAAGAATTAGCTGTGAAAGGCACTTTTTATGTGTATAAAACAGATAGAGGTAAACGGAATAGTAGTGAGAAGGAACGGGGAATGGATGCAGTGATTGAGAGAAACTTCGGGAACTTTTTATGGTCTTCCTATAAATAGGAATA
>CAZOEM010000073.1:0-9830 GCA_964578735.1 uncultured Halobacteria archaeon
GTTTGGATACACCTGGATAGAGGCAAGGACTGCACAGTTTGTCATGTCGGTGAGATCTCAGAGATACATGGGCTGCAATAAAACAGCCCGGTTTTTTTTTCTTTCATTCACTACGGATATGGCAATAATTGCTGCGATAAAAGCGATGCTACAGGCATGTAAGCGAGGGCTAGGGCACCTCCTGCTTCCGGCATCTTCATCGCGGAGAAAGAATATGTGGGAGTTTCTGTTACTTCTTCTCCGTAACGTTCCTCAACGAAAAGTTGTTTCACCAGGTCCGTACCAGGAATAGAGACTTTGTATTGTCCGGGAATGTCCTTTTTTACCTGATAAAAGAGTGTCTTTGAGCCCAGATAGTCTAAAGTGACCGATTCCTCAAATTCTATTTTATCATTTAATGCAATAGCGATCTTTTCTGTTCCCCTCCACCCGCCATTCTTTACTGTCACCGATATAGAGACGGTTTCATTGGGCTTGACCGTAGAGGGGCTCATACGGAAATCCGTTACCCTGAATTTAGATTTCGATGATATTTTCTGTTCCATTTCTTCCATTCCCTTTGTCGCTTCTCCACGACAGACGAAAAATTTGAGGTATGATATTTCCCTTAACGAATCCTCAAAATCTTTTAGCACTCCTAAGTCCCTCAGCTCGTATTCATCGCCGTTACAGACATTTGCATATAAATTCTCTATGTCTTGAAACTCGATATAATAATATGGACTTCTTTGTCGTTGATCCGAGCCAAAAAGTTGATCCGAGCCATAACGTTGATCAGAGCCAAAAAGTTGACCAGAGCCAAAAAGTTGACCAGAGCCATAATGTTGATCATGACCATATTCATACTCATCGAGGGTATCCATTATCGTTTCGAGGTCACGAGGCCACAGCAATTTCCGATCTAATATGTTTATTCTCGACTTGTCGAGGCGATCATAGGCAGCTATCTTAATTGTATGTTCTCCATATGCCATCCAGGAGGGGATATTCACTGTGTACTCTACATACACTGTGTCATTGCAATCCCGGCGTCTCACATACATACGGTCAATTAAATCTACGTCCCTCATGGTGGTATCAGTAATGGCAAAAACGAAATCAACGAGGACAAAATCATTATAATTTACGCCGCTCATTTCCGTGTACACTTTGAGTGTACTCCCACGTGTGAATGTATTATCCCTGGGCACGTAATCATATAAACCACTGACCTCGGAAACTATCACCGCCTTCTCCGCGCTTGCAACATTAACTGCGGAAAAGCTGGCTAACAGCAATAGCGCCAAAAGAGCCAATGTGCTTCTTTTCCATCCCTTCATTTCTTCGTCCTTATGGTATCCGTTAACACACGTATAATTTATGCCTTTCTGTTCTAATTAACAAACAAAATACATTTTACTTCTAATAAAGCTATATGGAGAAAGAAGAGCTAAAAAATGAAAATATTCGCATTGCTTGTCGTAGTAATCGTTGCAGCAGTTGTATTCATCGGTATGGGCGGAGGGGAAGAGGCAATTCCGCCAAATCCTACGGGATTCATAGGGAGTTGGCATCCTGTGCCCGAGTGCGGGCAGTGTCACGTCTCGCTTCTCTCAGAAGAGGCGCTACGTGCAAAGCTTGGGTCTTGCAACTGTCATCGAGAGGCATATACTTCTGCGGGTGCTATAGACCAAGATAAGATCAGAAAGAAGGCACATGGTAACATTGTCTGTATTGATTGCCATGTAGGGAGTGGAATAGCAAGCAGGGGGGAAGAACTCCCCCGTGATGATCTCCATAGGCTTCATAGTCCTGTTGACTGTCAGGCATGCCATGATGAGGGGGCGAGGATTTCGATTCCGGAAAGTGGGAATTGCGATTCCTGTCATCTCGGTGATGCGCATGCAATTCATGGCAATAATACGGGCAATTTATGCGTCTCCTGTCACGGCTCGTTTGGGTTAGACTATAAAGAGAAGGGGTATCAGTTGGTAGAAGGCGTCCCGATGGAGCAGGGATCAGAGGAAATAACTTATCCTACTATAACGAATATATTTAAAGCAGTTATAAACGTAATAACGGGGCCAGAAGAAGGAGGTGCGCAATGAAGAAAAGTATTGCTGTTGTGGTTTTTGTAGTAGTTCTAATTTTCTTAGGCCTTTTTGCGATTTTGTTTTTGGCAAAAGAAGTGCCAATTCTAAATGTTCAGGCTGAGGTGACGGTGGCTGATGACAAGCCATCACTAAAGATCGTCACGCTAGAACAAGATATGGTACCTCCTTCGAGGAGCCCGAAAGGTTCTGATATTTTTCCGGCTGTTGCTGCGCGTGCCATAATCAACAGTTCAAAATTAAGCTACTGGCCTGCCGTGGATTATCATGGGAATGGCACCTATGATTTGGTCATTGGCTTTCATCCGGATGCTCTACCGAAAGAGGGAGACATGGTAAAGGTGGTTGTAACGGTAGTGGATGAGAGGGGGCAACAGATGGCAACAGATACGGAAGTCTTGTTATGGGAGGAGAAATGGAAATAGCAGAACTTCTCCTATCTTTCGCTTTGATCTTCCCCTGGCTCGTGCTATCCGCTTGCATCTTGCTGGTTCTTGATTTTATCATGCTGTTAAAGGTGAAGGCGAAGAAGAGTTCCAAACTCGCCTTTATCGCCTTTTCCATTGCTTGTGCGATCATGGTAGTCTCATACGTCATGCTCACGCAATCATTCGTGAGTGATTTCTTTTCGTTGAAAGAGGTATATACGTATAGCTCATCCGGCTTGACCCTACCATACAAAGTGGGCGGCCCCTGGATAGGGAGTAGCGGGTCAATGCTATTTGTAACTTGCTTCTTAGTGCTCGTATATTTTGTGTTCCGATTTAAGGGATTAGGAAAAGAAAGCGAGTCGCGCACAACTACATACAAAATACTGGACCTCTTCCTCATCTTCCTCCTTCTCGTCACCTTGCTTCAGAGCCCTTTTGAACGTTTACCTATAGTACCCCCGGACGGTGCAGGGCTTAATCCACTGCTACAAACGTTTTGGGTGCTTGTGCATCCACCCGTGGTCTTTTTAGGATACGTATTTGTCTTCTTCGCTTTCGCACTGACGCTGGCGGGCATGATAACAGGCGAGAAGGAAGAACTAAGAGCGGCATTAAAAAGCTCCCTTTATATGGCATGGCTGTTCTTAGCACTTGGGATTGCGCTCGGCGGGTGGTGGTCATACGAAGTTCTCGGTTGGGGGGGCTACTGGGCCTGGGACCCGGTGGAGACGGCATCTTTACTGCCCTGGTTCGCTCTTACGGCTTATTTCCACTTGCCGCCTCGGAGCAAAGATATGGCGAAGGAATTCACGCTCCTGGTTACTTTTGTTATGATCATCTTTGCAACCGCTTTAACTCGGGGCGGGTTATTGGAGTCGGTACATGCATTTGGTAAATCTCCGGTCGGACCAGCACTCATAGTATTCGATGTTTGCGTTATCTTATCCTTCGTCTATCTTGCGGTAAGAGCGAAAAAGCCGCTTTATTCTTTTGATATTGACTCTTCTTCGCTTTACTCGGTATCTATCTTTGTCGCTTACTGGTCGCTGATGTTTTTGTTGATTATCTGTTTCTTCGGCGATCTCGCGCCAATATTAGGCGGCATTTTCAGCGGGAACACCATGAGCGCCACAGGAGTGGGATTTTATAACCGATGGTGCTTCCCCTTTACGCTCGCCTTTGTAGCCGCTTTATTGGGTTGCAACGTCACTCTGAAACTAGAGCGATATATTATGCTAATCGTGGCGGTACTGGTTATGGGACTGGTTTTAGCATTGTTCGGTCTGCCAACGCCGAATCCACTGACAAATTTCGGGCTTCCGCTTCTGCTAGTAGCGGGATTTGCTATCGCTTATAACTTCGCTAAGGTAATGAAAAAGCGGAACTCATTGCATTTATGGGGCAAAACTATGATTCATCTCGCAATCATCATCATACTAGTAGGCGTTTTTTTCAGTGCCGTTGATGCTGCTAAGAACCCGAAAAGCTTTGTCGTAACGCCAAATTCCACTAAAGATATTTTGGGTGCAGAAATGGAATTTGGGAATTTTACTATCTATACAGGTATGGGACGCGTTTACTATCCACAGCATGGTTTCGTAGGCCCGGAATACTCGGCGCTAAAAATGGACGTTCTGATTAAAGAAGGCGGGGATATCCATCAAGGCGCTCTGTGGATGTATAGATATGCAAATCAGGGTATCGTGTCTGAGCCGTTAATTATCTCCACTCCTGCGGGAGACCTATATGCATCCATGCACCCTACCGTATCCAGCTATGATTCTACGCTTTATGCGCTTAGGGGCGAGGCAGTCCAGCCGGAAGATGTTAGTATCGCGATAAAGAGAATCCCCCTGATATGGCTTATCTGGCTCGGAATAGTATTAATGAGTATTGGGATGGTTATACTGCTAGTCGGAGAACGAAAGAGGAAAAAATAAAAACCAGAGAAATCATTTATTTATTTATTTATTTATGTTTCTCCGGTGGATGACAGACATTACATGTTTCTTCCTTAACGTCTACATCGTGGTCGTCGTGACACGCCACACACTCGTATCCCGTATAACTGGGGCTTTCGAGGCCATGATACTCACTGATTCTATGTGCTGTGTGCTCAATTGTAGCATGGCATTTAAAGCACGAGATAGTGGGATCAGCGATTTTTTCTGATGGTATATTATGCTCACTGTGGCACTCCATGCAATGTTCCACCTTTGGGGATGCCGGTGGCTTTTCTTCTATCTCCTCTGCCATCTCCTCAAATCCCTTGCCTTCCATCAGCCCCTCCATATGATGCGTGGCATGACCTATATACATGAACATTTCCAGGGCAGGAGGTTTATGGCATTCATGGCAATCTATGCCCTTATGCACAGAATCGTTCAGAGAGTCTAAAAAGTATATCATTTCGTGACAATTCGATGCACAGCTCTCTGGTTTTTCCATCTCTTCCATCATTGTAGGCATTATAAACACCGCACCAAGCGCCGCACCGCCGAGGACACCTAGTGTAACCACTACGACCAATCCAATAATCACCTTCTCACCAAGTTCCATACGCACTCCTCCTAATTGTACTTTTCACTTTCATTTTTATATGGCTACATACACCAAAAAGTGTTAATCACCTTTTAGCAAGGAGCGCATATAAACTTTTCGCTTTTTTTCAAGAAAGCATAATTTCTGATAATCGGACTTTAGCAGATGAACGCAGATAATCAGGATTTTTAAATATAAATAATTGACGGAGGAGATTATTTGAGTAAATAGTTTTCTGCGTAAATCCGTGTAAATCTGCGTCCTAAATCAAATAAGTAGAAGTCATACTTTATATGCAAGGAGAAAGAAAAATCAGAAAGCTTTATATATGCGGATGTATCTTTAGTGAAATGGTGATGCGAATGGAAGTTGTAAGAAGAATACGCGGATTCGCGTTTAATCCGGCAAAGGAATTCGCGACTGCAAAGAAGGACACGCTCATGGATGCGTTCAAGTATTACATCCTTCTGCTGGCTGTATTAGCGGCAATACTCGCAGTTGTAGTGGCAGTAGTGGTATCAGTGGTGAAATCAATGGTTGAATTGCCAATGTTAGAGGGATTCGCATTTTTGCTCGGTTCGGGTACTTTTGTGGGCTTAATTGTCATAGGATTCTTCGCCGCACTCTACATCATAGTATGGCTTCATATTTGGGTGTATTTGTTCGGCGGTAGAAAGGGGTTAAAGGAGACTGCAAAAGCGGTTACGTATGGTGCAACGCCGTGCTTGATATTGGGTTGGATACCAGTAGCGAACGTCATTATCGGCCCAATATGGTCTCTTCTCGTGATAATTAACGGTGTGATGGAACTTCAAGAGCTATCGCCGGGAACGGTTGTTCTTGCTATAATCACTGCAATATTAGTGCCCGTGATAGTAATTGTTGCAGTCCTTGCCGCGATTGCTGTCCCTATGATGCCATAAACAAAACAAAACAAAACTAAACTAAACTAAACTAAATGTAATCACAGCTTAACGCTAAGCTCTTCCTTTAGCGTCTTGAGTACAAGCTCGGAATCCACCCGTTCCACACCCACGATTTCTTTTAATTTCTCTATAATAGAGGCACATTTGTCATGCCCTATGCACTTAGAGATGATGAGTAGGTCAAAATCACCGGTTACATGGTGAACGCAACAACTCGCTTCTATCTCCGCCATCTCTTTCCCAACCTCTTCGATACTATATTCCTGCTTGATTTTTATCTTTGAGATTAGCGTAACCATGCCTATCTCAGAGGTATTAAGAGTAGTAGTATAGCCGCAAATAATGCCCCTTTCCGTTAGCTTTTTCACTCTATCACTTACAGTGGCAGTGCTTACGCCTATCATCTGCGCAATCTTAGTGAAAGATTTACGAGAATCCGACTGCAGTTCTTCCAATATCCTTGTATCTAAATTATCCATGCTATCTCCCTTTAATGTTTATGGCGCGACAATGGTTCCTATAATAGGTGTGCATAAATAGTTTTAAGTATTTGGTATTTGTTTAGCTCCTTCTTATAGAGCCACCCGATTACACGAATTTTCACAAGAGAGAATAATTTTTGTTAATCGGACGCAGATGAACGCAGATAATCAGGATTCTAAACGTAAGGCATTTGATAATTTGAGTAAATAGTTTCCTGCGTAAATCTGCGTCTTAAACTAAATAGGCAGAACTTATACGTTATATACCTTTTAAAAATTAGCTAAACAAATACGTAATTTTAGTGGGTGAAATATGCCACTACGTCTGTTTTTGCAACAGAATCAATCATGACGAAACCGTATCGTTCGAACTGAACCACGTTTCCAAGTTCCGACGCGATCAACGGCTCGCCTACGCCTTTGTCTATCCCTTCCGGTCTCTTTACCCGGACTTTTATATTCTCTGTGGGCACCCATTGGATAACCGGTACTTCCGGTTCGGAATCTATAACATTGGCCTGTAATGGATTAACGGACTCTATCTCCACAGTGCGGAGGTATTTCAGTCGTAATTTCTTTTGCCCCGCTTCTATCTTCGCGAAATCATCGCTACTTATGTATACGGTATCGCCGGTTCTTATTTCCCTGTATTCCACTCTAGAGGGATGTTTCAAAGCCTTAACTACGATGTAATCACCATCTTTTAGCTTCATCGCCTTCGGGTTACGTACAAAGAAATATCGCGATGCCTGCATATCCACGACTTTCCTGTTCTCCGCGTACAAATTCTTCATACTCACCGCTATGTCTGTTTGTGTAACGCCAATAGAGATAAAGAACTTACGAATCGCTTCTGGCTGAAAGCCTCTTCTACGTAGTGCTTTTAGCGTTGGGAGCTGTGGATCGTCCCAGCCGTCATATTCGCCGCTTTCTATCTGTTTCCTTAGCTCGGACGTGCTGAATTTACCGAATTCCTGCATCTTTATCCTACCCCAGAGTATTGTTCTTGGATATCGCCAGCCGAGATAGTCATATATGAATTGCTGCCTCTGTCCCGATTTCATCAGGTCCTTGCCCCTTATTATATGCGTTACGCCGAGCAGATGATCTTCTATCGCGGATTCAAAATCCAATGTTGGCCATACCACATATCTGCTGCCAACTCTGGGATGATCTTTTTTTAAAATCCTGAATGCAACCCAATCTTTTAAAGCAGGGTCTGCACTTGCCATGTCCGTTTTTATCCTCAGAACCGCTTCCTTCTCTTCATAAGCGCCCGTTAGCATCTTAGCCCAATTGTCCCTATTCGCCATAACGCTAGCAGCTCTGTGAGGGCATGGTTCTTCACGCTCTTTGTAGACTTTGAAAGCATCAGAAGTGCAAAAACAGACATAAGCCGCGCTCTTTTTTAGCAGTTCCTCCGCATATTTGTAATATATATCCACGCGATCGGATGCCACTACCACTTCGTCTGGTTTGGCATCTAGCCATGCGCAATCTTCAAGGTACCAGTCATAAGCATCTAATAACGGGCGCTTTACAACAGGGTCCGTATCATCAAATCTCAGAATGAATTTGCCCTTATACCGTTTCGCATATTCTGAATTTACGATTATGCCGCGGACACTGCCAAGCGTTGCAGCGCCGTTTGGATTGGGTGCGAATCGCATCACCACTCTTTCGCCTTCTGCAAGTTGCAGGTCTGGTAGTCCAACTACATGTTTCTCTTTCTCTTTTGGTGCTGCCACTAATTCCGGTGCTATCTTAGTCAATTCCGCTATTCGATCAGCCTTGCTCATTGGTTCTATACGCGCTATCTCTTCTTTTACCAGTGCATAAACGTGTTTTGCATCCTTTCTCAATTCCGGATACTCACCGAGGACCTTCTTCAGCACGGCATCCACCTTCGGCGGTTTCTCATATCTTACTGCATTCTGCAGGGCTGATTTCCGTATCTTCGTTACTGTCTCTTCCATTGTGCTCTACAAGTCCTTTATATTTTTAACTATTTCTCTTCTCCTCTGCGGAGAATCTTCCTTATTGCAAGCAAATTCAGCCTCGACTGCGGCTTTATGATACTGTTTGCCGGATCAACAAAGAGAATGTTCCCCTTAACAAGATACGTTACATCTGCTATTACCCGCACATATTCATAACTCTCTGCTTCTGAAAACCGCTCAAGAATATTCTTTAATACCTCTTTATACCCCTTCTTCTCACGTTCTAACTTGAACAGAGCCCTTACAAAGTCATCGTAATTTGATATGAACTTCCCTCTGAGATTTATGTAGAAAACAACATAATCCGCTGGTAACTGCTTGATCAGATGGTCAATGAGAGCAGTTTTTCCACTGTTTATCGGTCCGTAGACAAAAGTGATTAGGGACGGTTCGGCATTAAAAATATCCATAAACTCCTTTATCTCCTTTTCCCGGTTGTGAAATTCAATTTGCCTCATTCTCTCCACTTCCCCTTTCCGTCACACATCGATACTTCTTTTGCTTCTGTTATGTTACGATTGTTATAATAACATATATAGGCCTTAACTCTATCTTATGGGCAGGTCCCCCCTCAGAAGCCAGTGGATATTTCCAGGTTCTCACGTAACCACGAACGCTGTCTGTCTTTCCGTCTTTTCCCAACCACGAACCCTGAAACTCATCCATGCACGCCACTTCTGGAGCGGGAATATTAAAAATCTTAACGATATACCTTCCCATGAATAGTCTTTATATATAGGATAAGTACTACACAGCGATTCTTTATACTCATTTCAACAAAACCACATTTCCTGTCCCTCTCCTCCTACGTTCTGCCAAGCCCTTACTTTCAAGTAAATCCAGCGACCTGCTGACATTTGCCTTTGGGAGTCCGGTTTTCTCCACTATTTCGCTTTGTTCGATAATACCATCCGATTCGAGAATCGTTTCGTATATCTTGCGTTCGTCATCCTTCAGCGTTTTCGATAACTCATCCCATCTCCTTTTCCGCTCCTCCAGTATCACTTTTCCGGCATCTTCAGCAGGTTCTCCCTCTGGAGCGGAGAGCAAGAGGTATGTTCCACTGATGCCAAGCACAAGCGAGGCGATGACAATAATTACCACATCCGTATAGGTGAAGAATCCCGGAATTTGGTTTACTGCAACATCAGTTCCTTCTACGAATATTTGGATTGGTGTGGGATTCAAGAGTTTTATTCCAAGCACAAATACCGAAGTAACAAATAATGCTGCCACGAATGCTATTTTCCCGTGAATATTTTTTGTTTCCATCTCCTTTTTCGTCCCTCCTAAAAGAAAAAAAATAAAAAGGGGGTGCCGAGATAAATGCATAATATCCAGTTGGTGAAAATCCAACCTG
>CAZOEM010000074.1:0-9796 GCA_964578735.1 uncultured Halobacteria archaeon
TGCTCTTTCGTATTGCTTTAAATAATAATAAGCAAGTCCACGATTGTTATATGCATAAACATAATTAGGATCTAGTTCTATTGCTTTGTCGAAACATGCTATTGCTTTTTCGTATTCACCAGACATTACAAAACCAATACCTTTTTCATCCCATTCTTCCGCTGTTTCCGCACTAACCACCTGTGCAAAAAAGCAAAATCCAATCAACGCTACCATAACTATTAGAACTGCTTGGGTTTTCATTTTCATTATAAAGCCCTATCAGAGCTCCTTTTTGCGGGGATTTTGAATTGTGATACCGCCTCTTAAGTACGAAGCTTGCCCATGATTGCCATGTAGAAAGGGTTATAAATACTTTTCGTTTTTTTTCTTTTATAGTAAAATTTGCTAAATTTAAAATATGCACATCAATATCTAAATAGTTAGTGAGAATGAATAAGCAGGGATTATTAATCGGAATCGCTTTAATGCTTCTATTCACAGGCATAGCCTTAGCAACTTCAACCGCCATATCCGCCCCATCAGATGTAATAATATACGCCTTCGACCAAAACCCAGCGGGACTCGATGAAGGCAACGAATGGGTCGCTATTCACAACCCCAGCAACAAAAGCGTGGACATAGGAAATTGGACTTTAGAAACCACTAATGGCTCAACAGTAAGTGTATGGATAGCCGAAGGCACTACCCTTTACCCTGGAGCCAATATTACTATTAGCCCTTCTTATCGCTGGATTGACAACAATAACGAATCGATAATATTGAGAGATGCCGTTGGCGAAGTAGTAGATAGAACTCCCGTTGTAAATGATAACGAGAACGATAACAGATGTTGGATGCGTAATAACTCAGGGTGGACTTTTGGCGTTAAGGAATTGGAGAAGGGGGAGCTATGGAGCGGATACGTTAAGAACGTAGTGGATGGCGATACGGTTGACGTTTCTTTCAACATTTGCGGGGTTCAGAGGATAAGATTAGTGGGGATTGATGCGCCTGAGATAGGCGAAGAAGGATATGAAGAAGCGAAGGAGTTCGTAAACAAGACTTGCTGGGGTGAAGCGGTTAAGCTTGATGTAGATGATATGAAGCAATATGACTCGTATTATAGGATATTGGCGGTTATTTATGTTAATGGAACGAATATAAATGAGAAGATGGTGAGAGAGGGATATGCAAAGGTTATGTATATTCCGCCTTCTGAGTTTGACTCTCGTGAGTGGGAAGTAGGAATTATCTTGGATAAAACTATACCTTCACTCAGGAGAGAAACTTAGGGGACAAAAACCCGAGCAAACACACCCTAAGGCATTTGTCTTGATGCCATTTGATTTAGAGTTTGATAAGATTTTTAATGATCTCATTAAGCCCCCCCTAGAAAAAGCGGGTTACGATGTCAATCGGGCCGACAGTATACTCAATCAGCAAAGCATATTAAAAGATATAGTGCGAGGCATCGCAGAGGCTGATTTGGTAGTTGCATATCTAACTAGCCTAAATCTTAACGTTTTCTACGAACTTGGAATCTCGCATGGATTGGAGAAGCACACTGTACTACTGACACAAGCTATGGAAGAAGTCCCATTCGATCTGAAGCCCTATCGCATAATCCGATACTCTGTACACTATGCGGAAGTACCAAAACTATCAGAAGCACTTATGAAGGTTGCAGAGAACGCAAAAAGTGGCGGAGTTAAATTTGAAAATCCTGTGACTGATTTTCTTCCTAAAAGGAAGGGAGTAGAATCTCCCCCAGCGACTACGACTGAGAAAGCCATGATAGAAGCAGAAGGCGAAAGGGAGGTTGAAACTAAAGAGGAAGAAAATCGCACAAATGCCGGGTGCCGCTTCTCAAATTCATAGGATATATGAAACAATAGCAAAGGATATGACCATGTACGCAAAAAAAAACTTGAGGAAGAACACCCTGAATTTCTTAGTGCTTGGGAATCGTTTGACGAGAATATCACCGGCCTCATTCAAACAGCGCAAATATGTACCAAAAAGGATAAAGAAGCGGGTCTCGAGTTTCGCTCATTGATGGAGAAGTTCCGGTCTGGAATTAGGAATGCCCTAAAGACCGTGCAGGTATTCCGAGAAAACATTGCGGGCATGAAAGGAATCAGTCGAGAAGTAAATCGTGCATTGAAGATGACGGATCGCGCACTGGATTTGGTGATTGCCGACCTGGAAGTGGCTGATTCATTTTGTACAAAAGAATTAACCCTCCTTGACGAAAAGATTGGAGGATAAGGGTTAGATTTATGAACGCATGTGCAGAGGTAAAAAAGTGTAGAGTGATACATTTAGAAATAGAAGGGGAAGGGCAAAAAAGCCTCATATTCTTGTCTTATTCCCTCTGCTGATAAAATGCTTGCCGGTGTCAATGTCTCCAGATTGTCTTTAGCGTATCCATTCTGGCCTTGCAACTCAGTTCACGAAGTTCTTTCACTGCGCCCTTTAGCTTATCGGGATCATAAATTTCAGTAGCGCGAAGAGAGAGGACAAACTCTTTCTACGGCTTGTAAATACCTTCCATTATCTCTTGATTCCGTTGATCTTTGCGAGCTGCTTCCTCTTTCCTTCTCTTTTCACGTTCTGCTTTCTCCTAACGTTCCTTATGACCCTCGAGGATGATCCTTTTTTAACGTTTGATTTCCTCCAGATGAGTGGAAACCTCAGAAAGAGAATCACGGAAGGAAGGGAGGACAGCACGAGCGAAATCCGTCAGAGTGTAGAACTTAATTGCGTCTGCCTGGGAGGTACTAGCAGGAGAAGATCTGATAATTGCACTTCGGAAAAGCCATTTTTTATTAAACATCTCGTTCTTTGGGCTTACTCTGGTCGGGCCTTTCTTTTCGCTGCGAGGTATCCACGAATGCCCGCATCTTTTACACGTATATCTTGGGAGTTTTATTTTTTTCGGTTGATTGATGAAGGAATCCTGTTCTTTGATATTGGCAGTATCATGATTGCGTAGCTCTTCCGTTCTGGCATTTATCACATTAAAACCCTTGGAGGGGTTGAATCCCACAAAAAGCCACAATAGCTTGAATTTGAAAAGAGGCAATTTATGGTATACCAATTATTTAAAACACCAATTGTTCCTTTTTCATCTATTTTGTGAATAACTGTTACCTTAGCGGGTAACGAACCGAAAAGAATATATATACCTAAGTTTAACATTTAATTAATATCCTCCCTGCCATTGAATAAACACCAACGGCAGGTATATAATCACAGGGAGGTTACTAAACAAAGTAACCTCTCATTGCTATTCATTGTTGTGTTATAATACTTTTATCGAGAAAGGTGTTGATATTCTCCTTGCTGTTGATATGTTAAAATACGCCTATGATGACCTGTATGATACTGCAATTCTCGTGAGTGGCGATGGGGATTTCGCCGCGGCGGTAAATGCCGTGAAAGACAGGGGTAAACATGTCGAACACGCATATTTTAAAGATGTTCCGTCTGTTGCATTAAGAAAAGCTTGTGATAAATACATACCATTCGACAAGGATTTTATTAGTCCGTGTTTTATTTAACCATTGTCAAGTTCATTAAGATAACCTTTTGACACTACTTAAAAAATCACTCAAGGTAACGAATGGGTCTCCATTCACAACTTTTGGCGTTAGGGACTTAGAGAAGGATAGGCTATGGAGCGGATACGTTAAGAACGTGGTTGACGGTGATACGATTGATGTTGCATTCAACATTTGCGGGGTACAAAGGGTTAGATTAGTTGGGATTGATACGCCGGAGATAGGCGAGGAAGGATATGAAGAAGCGAAAGAGTTTGTAAACAAGACTTGCTGGGGTGAAGAGGTTAAGCTCGATGTGGATGATAAAAGGCAATACGACCCACATTATAGGATAGTGGCAGTTGTTTATGTTAATGATACAAATCTGAATGAGAAATTAGTGAAGGAAGGCTATGCGGAGATTATGTATATTCCGCCTTCTGAGTTCGATTCTCGTGAGTGGAAGGTAGATTATACGCCTTCACCTACACAAACACCCGGCTTTGAAATGATGTTCGCTATAATTGGTGTGGTGACAGCGATGTGTTTGATTGGGCGGAGGGAATAAGATAACGTTTCGTGAATAAACGATTTTCGGCGAAGGCAAATCCCCAGAGTGCAACTGTATCAGACCCAAGGGCATATCCTTTTTTATCTGCCTGCTTGTCGCCACATCAGTCCCACCTTGGTCTTGCTCCATTACAATACCTATGAGTTAATCTTGCATTTTCGGGTATAGTTTTACCACCGGCCCAATATTGCTCGATATGATCCATTGCGGCATCATCGATGTTCTGAATATTTTGACCACAAATTGAGCAAGTTTGTTCATTATCGTATAACTCTTGCTTTAATTTTAAAGAAAAGCAACGCGGTTCTTTTTGAGCAATGCCAATTATGTCTTGAAGCGTTAGTCTCCACTTATCAAATCGCGTAGTTACCGCTTGAACCTCACTTGTACCTCTATCAATTGAATCTACAAATTCTTGATCGCTTGTCATTAAGCATATGAATGCTTCACGAATTGAATCCAAATTCTGGTAGACCCTGCTCTTGTCTTCTCGTGCAAAAGAAAACATCAGAATGTCATATAAAGAGGCATTGAATTTTTTAAGCTCCCACGATCCATTTGGATTTTTTTCACTGCCTTTGTAGAATCTTTTAAACGCGTGCGTATCCAATAGAGATTTTATTATAGTAACTGTGTTTTTAAATGCGTTTTTTAATTCAAGCGATTCCTCATTAGAGATATGTTGATATTGCCCCATCTCATCGTTAAGAAACTTCCTCATGGGTGGTTTATAGTTCAGGTAGGTAGAGTGATAAAATGCCGCAAACCTGAGAACAAGTTCAATATCTTTCATTCTTTTATCCTGCCTCTCAAGTCCTAACAGATACATAAAATCCTTATCCGTAGAAAGTTCCTTTAACAATTCATTGTATGGGCCTCTAAATACACAATTTCTTAATTCCTGGTTATTTAAAGACACCGCTCCAGTATTCAATCTTTCAAATATTTCAAATTTCAAGTCTATATCGGATTCTCTCCTAAAAGTTATAGTGCGAATTTTACAATACCTTATTTTGTCTTGCAGCTCGCCATCTAAGTCTTTAAACGATTTCCTATTAAATTCTCTAAATACCTTCAAATTACTAAGCTTAAAATCTTTCCCATCTGGAAAATGCCCATCTACAAATGAGAAGAAGGCGGTTAATCGTTGTTGTCCATCTATGACATATTCCCTTCCACCATTCTCTTCAGATAGGTAGATCACAGGAATGGGTATATCTAAGAGTGCAGATTCAATTAGTCGACTTGATTTTGTAGAATCCCATACAAAATGTCGTTGAAAATCAGGTTGGATAATCAATTTTCCCCTTTTGTACTTTCCATAAAGTGATTCTATTTCAGGGTCTCCTTGATCTGTGTAGACCTTCCTCTTTGTTGAATGAACATCTATATATCCTATTTCTTCCTCTAATGGTTCATCAAATTCGAGTTCTTTTAGCTCTTTTGTAGTTTCATCCATTCTAACACCTCCTTAGGCGATAAATAACACAATTTGGGGAAAGAAAATCGCGACATTCCGCTTGCTAATTTGACATGAACGCCCATGTTAGTAATATAGTCATAGTATATATAAAAATAACTTTTCCATATTACAAAGATTCTGTTAATTGTGGGACCTATCACCATTAATCGCAGGGGTTATAGTGGTTGTGATGGATTGGAAAAGTTTGTTGAGAAGAGCGAAACGCTGAAAAGTTTTTAGATTGCTACATTAATAGCCATGCTATTTATAGCGATTTCTCTACTATTTCTATTTCCTCCTCCGTCAGCCCGTACAAATCATAAACCAGCCTGTCAATCTGCGCATCAACCATCTTTATCTGCCGTTCGTAAAGCTCTTTATCGCGTTCCATTCTCGCATCGTGGTGTTTCTTCTGGAGTTCGAGCAGGTTTTCCACTAAAGCTACGAGTTTATCGTGCTGCGCTTTTTCGACTGTGTCGTCAAAGTTGACGGTGTGAATTGGTAGTTTCTTAAAATTACCAACAGGGATTCTTGGAAAACTTTGGGTTAGCATCTTATTGGACATATACGGATACAGAAAAGAGAGAAAACGAGATTTGACAAGCCCACACAGATATTTCATTGAGATAGTTGTCTTATCATTTAGGTTAATATTTAAGTTTATGAACCAGTAACGTTTTATGGATAGTAGACGAAATAATATTTAGACCCTGCAATTGGTATAATGGGATGGACCAATATGAAAAAAGAAAAAGCAATTGGACCCGCACCTTACAGTCCTACTGACGGGGCAGAGAACTTGGCAGTAGCCACTTTTGTAACACTTCTTGATAACGCGAAAGTAAAAGCAGATATTAAAACGCGTGATAAATTTCCTAACATAGATGGATATTTAGAGTTAGTAGCTGAAACCCTTCAACCAATCGGGAAAATTGAAACACAAGTAAGAAAGTTGCCAAAAACCGATCCAAAAATTAGTGTTAAAACAACCTTTTTTTCTTATTGCGAGGAATCCTGCTTACCTGTTATTTTAGTCGGGGTGGATATCAAAAACAAAAAAGCTTACTGGCGTTATATTGATAAAAACTTTACCAGCCAACTCAAAATCAGGGAAGGTCAGAAGTCAAAAACAGTTCATTTTCCAAAAGAGAATATTATCGACGGACAAAATACTGAATATAGCCTATTGTGGAAGAGCGTAATTGAATCACATAAAATGAAACTTAAAGAATATGATGAGTTGAAAAACTCGTACGATATTCTAGCCAGAAGATCAAACCCCGCTCTTGGTCTTGTTAAAGACGAATTCCGGAACATCCATTTGTTTCTGGACGAATTGAATAAACTTCTAAATAACGAATTCGTGATTGTTAAAAAACGCTACTACCCTGATGCTTGGAGCATTGGCATAGCATATTATGAATATGAACGGAATAGAGTTTCATATACGTTTTATCCAATCCCGATAAATAAGAACGATGTCCAGATCAAGGTGGTCAACGAGGAATTACATAGACAATTAGAAGAGGAAGGACTCGGATTTACAGCTCTTTATACAGAAAACCCCGTGGAAATCAGACCAAAAGAATATGCGAGAGAGATAATACAATCCAAAACAATGAGGCTTTTAGAGCATAGATTGTTAGAACACGGGTGCAATCAGTTTTTAGCGATGGAATTTATCATTGGGTTTATTGATAAATTTCATGTACAACTAGGATTGGAAGAGAAAGAAGAATATACCCTAAAAGAAGTTGAGAAGGCATTTTTTCATTATTTGCCGATCTGGGTAGACGAAGCAATAGATATTATTGTTAACACCGGGAGAAATAGCAGAAACAGACCTGAGGACTGCTTACATAGAGATAATGCAGGAAGAATACTTCCATATTTTGATCCCGATGAGTTGGCTGGGATGATTATGAGCGATGAACTTGACACAATAAAGCGTAATGTAGCAAAAAGACTCGATCAAGAAAAAATCAATTTTCCTCGATTACTTTTAGGTAACGATCGGATTCCATTTTGGATTTTTACAGAGTTTTTTTCTTTTCTGAAGAATCAGGGTGTTAAAAAAATAGAAAGAGTTTACTTTCCAAAAGATTATTCAAGATTAAGGAGAGGCAATGAGATCTGGAATCTTCTTTCGCCTGAAGCCGTTGAAAAGATTTTAAAAGCATTTTTTGAAAATTTGCCTCACGTTTACTATGATTTGTTATCCCTAAATTTTCCGTTGTTGAAAGATAAATTATCCATTTTTAGAGGTGTGTCTAGAATTTTGATTGCTTTTGATGTGAATGAAAAATATACCATGCATCATGATGTTCCTAAAATACAAATATTTTATCTGAAAAATAGAGAAGAGAGCGGTATAAAAATCGAAGTATTTCCAAAGAGTGAGAACAGAGTTCCAGATGTGCTTTCAATAGACTTTGACTTTGAGAAGGGTGTAGACTTGGATGGAAGAAGATATGAGATTATTTCCGCCTATATCCAAGCATTAAATTTTATGTGCGAAGATTTGCCCATGTTTAATTATGTCTACAAAATGTTAGGGAAGAGTATAAAGAGCTACTTTGCTGTGTAGAGAGGGGTTGATTTTTGCATTGTTTGTATCGGCACAGGAAAACGAGTCTCCGTTTGGCGGAGTAAAAGGATAGATTATACGGTTTTCGATATTCCTTCAACAATTCCAATCTCATCCTCCGTCAGCCCGTACAAATCATAAACCAGCCTGTCAATCTGCGCATCAACAATCTTTATTTGCCGTTCATAAAGCCCTTTATCTATTTCCATTCTCGCCTCGTGGTATTTCTTCTGCAGTTCGAGCATATTATCCACCAAAGCCACGAGTTTATCGTGCTGGGCTTTTTCTGATGGGTTTGAGAAGTCTATGGTGCGGATTGGATAAAGCGATAAAAATTGAGTTTTATATTCAAAGTACCCACCTGCTTTGGGAACAGAAACCAATCTGTGATAAAAGTTCATCAATTTTGAATTTAATATCCCAAGCAGATATTTGTAGTCAATTGTTTGATTATCCTCTAAAACCAAATTAAACGTTTTTGTGTTCCCTAAAAACCCTTTTGTATCCAAACAAAACCGGTTCTCTGGAGAAATCTCAGCAACAATAATTTTTGACGGTTTAAACTTTTTATACCCTCTTTCACACCAGAGTTCGTACCATTTCTTATTTGATTTATCAAAATATTTCCTCCCCCTTAGATTATCCCGTTTGCCCTGCAAATATCTATACACATTGGGATATTTTTCTTTCAAATCTCTCTCAAGGATGACTTTATTTGTTTCTCTATCGTAAGGATAGATAACCCATGTATCAGACCAACGGCTGAAATATCGCCCTATATTTTCACCTCTGTAAAGGGGATAGACAATATCCTTTTCTAATTTGAATTGAGCTATGACCTCAGAATTTATGTAGAAAACTCCATCTTTTCCAGACGCTATGCCCTCAAATATGTGTTTGCACAACTCGCCCAATCTTTTTGAATTAGCAGCGGTTTCTAATTTTGCCCTTAACACTTTGCAGTCATCTGTACTGAAATCCCATGTTCCTCCAGAAAAATTGTTTGAACTGACAGAGTAGATTTTGAAGAAAGGCGTGTTTCTGTTTTCTTGCAGTGTCTTCTCAATTATTGCATGTGTTATACCTTTGGTTTTAGTAAACAATTCAATCTTTGTTCTCTCGATGTTTTTGGATTTTTGAAAGACAAAGATGATAGGATAATTGGTTACTTTGCCAAATATATGGAAATCACTGAAATATGTAAGTTTTACTATTTGAACCTTATCTGTAATAAATCTTCTTATTCCCGCTCCAAAATCCCTTTTGACAAACATCGAAGGGCAGATGTAAGAAATACACCCACCTTCTTTTAGTATCCTAATTCCCTGTTCAATAAAAGGAATGAACAAATCAAATTTTCCTTTAGCTGACTCAAATCTCTCTCTTATTGGCTTTTTGATTTCCGCATCTAAACGCTTGAACTCTACATACGGCGGATTTCCCACAACGCAATCAAACCCCCCACGCCGCATAATCCCCCCAAACCCCTTTTTGTCGTCCTCCCAATCGAACACATTAGCCCGCCTCATCTCCTCCTCGTTGAAAAGCGTCCCCTGCTGCCCCAACTCGTAATATTCCGGCCCGATCAACGAATTCCCGCACTTGATATTATCACCCAGATTCGGCAGCACACCCTCCAGCCCCAGCTTCAT
>CAZOEM010000075.1:0-9769 GCA_964578735.1 uncultured Halobacteria archaeon
AGGAAGTAACTAATCAAAAGTTCCTACTCGGGGAATTTCCCCACTATAAAGGTGATAGGTGGTTTAACTGATACAGGAAACTACCCTGGATTTAAGAGCAGAAAAGATATCATCTATTCCATCTTGTTGTTTCTCGGAAGCATCAGATAGTTTCCCAGTCTGGGATGACCTCTGGAAACCATCGCGTCTGGGATGGTATTGATTACACCAGAAAGAAAATTCACCACTTCATCATGGTCAGGCGTAGGGGGATAGGACATCCACGTTTTATCTCTAGCTCGGTAATACCAATATCCTCTCCCAACTACGCAAATGGCAACTAGACTTGGTTTGTTGCGAAAATTTGGATCTAGCTCTTGATATCTTTCGAGTTCCGATTTCCCTGTCTTGAGCAAATCACTGTCAAAAGCGAAAAATGCCGGTATTATTGGAGTGATCCGGTGATTCTTGGGCCTTGATTCACTATCGTAAGCCCCTGGCAAGTATTGAATGCGCCTCAGGCTATTCGCCTTGGCGATAGCATCCCGAATTTCACTGGCACTCGTCCTACTCTTCACCTCAATAGCATAAAAACAGCTTTCTGCTGGAAACATCCCTTCCCTTTCACTATACATCAATGACGGAAGTATAGAGCTACTGTAGATGATCAGGTCGATCTCTCGCGATTGATTACCACCGTGGTCTATCACTTTTCCCGTTCCGATTTCCAAACCGAACGGAAGAAGTGGTCTGAAAAGGTGGCCTAAGGCGATCTCTCGAATGCGTCCCTGCAACAACGGGTGTTCTACCTTACTGGCATTCGTAGACTCTCTGACTGCCGTCTGAATATGGTTAATTACTCTGCCCCGGAATAGATCATTTGGCATAGATAAACCACCCCCATCATTTCTACGAATGAATCATGTTGGTGATTGTCGCTTAACTTTGGTATATCGGCAATGCGTATATACTCATTTTGGATGTTATTCTCTCCCATTCTATGGTTCGATTCCTTTAATCAAATCTAAATTATCTGTTTTTTACTTCTTCTTTCATTTCCCTCTAATTTTTCCATTTCGTTTCTATTTATGTTATTTGATTTTCGAGTTGAAGAAAGCAAACAAAATTCACAAAATTCAGACCTGACACCGATTTATATTTCACTCTTTACCCAGGCGACGTTTCACTCGGTACGCGCAATATCTTGTGGACTAAACAACTCTTACCAATTCTCGCAGCCGCCATTTATTCCCTTCTGTTTTTTCTATGCACTTCATTCCCTCTAAGTCTTTCAATATGATAGTTAATTCGTCCTGGCTCATTTTAATACGGTTAAACTTAGAAAGCTCTATATTTACTGTATCCAGGACCGCGTCATCCGTAATGCTATTTCCTTTGTCCCTTTTTAGCCACATTGTCCAGATAACAGCAGCATGTCTTTCTGTTATTTTTATGTGCAATACCGACCAAATCCTATTACAAACAACAAGACCTGCTAAAGGCACTAACCAGGGTACCGCAACAGCCCCTGCAATACTCAAAATGCTTTCGCTTCCTTCTATTAGCACCTGTTTCCAGTTCAACCAAATATTGCCTGGTTTTATGCTGCTACCATCTCCTATACCCCCTGGTCTAATTGCTATGCGAAAGGATTGTCCTCCACCCTCTGGATGAAGAGGGATTGTATTCATAAAGTGATTCGCCACTTTTTCTGTTATTTCCTCTATTTCCGAACCGGTAAGCCGTTCCTTATTTGTGGCGGCACAATTTTGAATCGTATCTCTTACCAGTTCCTTAAGAACGTGCTTCGTATTGTTTTCTTTTTGGGCTTTCATTTGGATGTGTGGATGTACTTTATATTCACTTATCCCTCTTCCAATCGTTTCAAACTTCTCAAAACAATTTCTTGAGAATACTGATCGTCAAACTCGACAAATATTTCGAGAGCTTTTTGATAATTTTTGCGCGCCTCATCAAAATCCCGCTGCTCCTGTGCCACTATCCCCAAATTGTGGTAGGTGGATGCCTGCTCATGCCGGTCGTTAAACTCGATATATATTTCGAGGGCTTTTTGATAATTTTTGTGCGCCTCATCAAAATCCCGCTGCTCCTGTGCCACTATCCCCAACTGGCCGTAGGTGGATGCCTGGGAATACCGGTCGTTAAACTCGATTTTTATTTCGAGAGCTTTTTGATAATTTTTGCGCGCCTCATCAAAATCCCGCTGCTTCTGTGCCACCATCCCCAACTGGTGGTAAATACCTGCTGTTCCAAGTGCTTTTTGCCTTTCTTCTAATACACTAAGATTTTGAACAATTTTTAGCGCTCTGAGATACGACTCTTTAGCTTCTGCATATCGCTTGGTTGAAAGGAATCTCATGGCAATATCGTCAATCACACCAGCCAATTCTGCTCCTGGTTCACCTTCAAGTAACTGAGATGCATATGACTCTATCTTCTCAAGCACCATCTTTCCTAACCGAAGACCTCTTTCCTGGTCCTGGGTGGTGTCAATATACTGTGACAAGCAGTAATATGTATTAAGAATGCTTTGCTGCCCCTGTAAACAAATCTCCAGGGCTGCATAAATATTCTCATATTCTAACTGGCACAGTGCCTGTGCCGTTTGCCTTTGTTCTGGCTCATTTGACTTAGAGAGTTCGTTTATGGCACCGGCCACCCAATTGTAGTGCTTAAAAAATGCCTGGTTCAGGTCGCCTCGTGCTGCTTCATCCAGACTACGTTGCAGTTTAATTTGCAGGAAAAATGGGAACACGGGCTGTAGGCTCACGATGTGCATATCTTCACCCAGTGGTTCCATCAGCCCCCAGTTCACGGCTTCCTGAATCACTTCATTCCAGAGATGAAAAGGGAAATCGATAAATGCAGTAAATTGTTTGAGCTGTTCTGTGTACTGCGGTAAGAATTGCAGATTGACTATTGAATTAAACGGTGCAAGACAAAGCAATAGCTTCTGGGCTTCCGGAGAGAGGTTGCTGTGAGAATAGACCACACACTTAACAATGCTCTCTGTCTTATCTTTGCCATCCTGCCTTTCTAAATCCACATCGCCTGCCTTTAAGGATTCAATAATTCCTGCGGCCGTGCTGTGTTTAAGATTCGGTAAAACAACCTCCATAGCTAACGGATAACCAGCCATTAGTTTCATCAAGCGATGGAATTCGGGATCGTGCTCCGGGAATTCAACGTCTGATTTTGTAAGTATACGAAGAGCCAGATCCGACCGTGCCTCCTGGTCCAGCCCCTGCAACTGATAGATATTATCTCTAAAGGACTCATTTTTAAGCCAGGCTTCCTCGCCCCTTGAGCCAAACACGATAAAGGACTTACCACGGGCTAATTCATGCAAAAAGCCTTTCAACTTTTCTTGCTCTTCTTCTGGTAAGCTATTCCGGATGGCAAGAGGCGAGCCAGTAATAGACTCACAATTATCCAGTATAAGACAGAACCGTTCGGATTTCAACGTATCCACGATTTTACCTTTCTGTGTTGTTAGGCTGCTGGCTTGAAAGGAAGCAAATGTATGTTTATCGTACAGCCTCTTTGCCAGAGAAAATAGTATCTGTTCGAGCGTGTATGCGCTTTTATCATATCCAAAATAGAACGCTTGCGTAACAAAACCTGTTTTCTCCCACCACGAGGCTAAGTAGTCCAGAAGGGTTGATTTTCCTGAGCCTCCCATACCGCGAAGCAATAGCATATTATGCCGAAGCAGCCTCTTTTCAATAGCTAAAATATCCAGGTCCCTGCCGACAAAGTCATAGACCGGAACATGGATGACTTTATGCCTTAGTTCGCGTCTTTGAAAATATGCCGCCTCTTCTTGCGGCGTAAAATCCCTCAGATTGAACTCCACTGGTCTATTCTGGTAAATGACAGGCAGCACCCAGTCTTCTAAATCTATTGTCTGATTAAAATATGCCTTCCGTGCTTTCTGTTTATACAGTTGTCTTCGTCCCACGCTGACGGCTTCTGCCAGAGACGGGTAAGCAAACAGATGTTTGTAAACTTCTTCCATCATGATTCTCGCTGCTGAGACCGTAATGGAATAACTCATAGCCAGGACGGTTTGTATGCCTGCTTCCATCAGTTTGCTGCCAAAACTGGTCTCTCCACTCTGGCTGATTTGTTTCGCGGACTGACAGGCATTGAAAATACATACGGGTATTTGTTTGGTCAATAGCAACTGAGCTAATTCGCTCGCCTCCACTGGTACAGGCTTGCCTTTTTCCTCACTTTCAAAAAATAGATATGCCTTGAGACCTTCATATTCCGGGATGTCTTTTAGTCCCCATCGCGATTGAAACACAATCTTGTTTGACTCTTTTGCCGCTATCAAATCCTCATAGCTGGCTAGTGACCCGTGCGTATCAAAATGAACGATATGATAGAACTGCTCGCCAACCTCATCAAGGTGGTTTGATAACGCCTGAAAGGTTCCGGGACGGAGAATATGGGCATTTACTTTCATCGTTGCCGTCTCTATCAATTCTATCATAGGCTTGGAAATTGTTCTATGTCCCACATCCTGGTCTTCATTTGGGCGTGCAGTAACAATAAGCAGGTTGATTTGTGGATAAGACCTGACTTTAGCTTCAATAGCAGGCGGATTAATCTTTCTTCGCACTATATTTACCAGTTCAGTAACCAAAGGGTTTGGTAAATCGGGGTCTTTGAGTGATTCCCAGTGTATAGTATGAAACTCCTGTGTGTTGCTTATGAGTTCTATCCGAAGCGTACTAAGTCCTGCATCTTTTAATTTCTCATATTCACTGAATAATTTCCTGTCTCCAAATACTTGCTCGAACAACTCCTCACCATAATCACTTATCGCCGTAGCTGCTTTTTCCGCTCTGACCGTATCCAAAAAGGGGAATTTTAGGTGTTCCTCAAAATACCATTCAAACAGTTGTTCTGTTTGTGGGTCAAAGGGATTTTTTATGCTAACCGGATATTCAGGGCCGCTATTGAAAGAAACGGCAATGTTAAAAAGTTCACTGTCTTTGGCTTTTTCCCTTATGATGATAGTATTCAGAGGGGGCATTTATTTCTTCTCCTATAGACAACATCATATTCTTTAATAGGTATAACTTTGCATATAACTTATTATGAACCTCATCTCGATATTCGACCTATCGCGTGCGGAACTAGAAGCGATAATAGAAAAGGGGGCGGCACTGAAGCGAGAGCCAAAAGGCGCAAGAACGCGAGACGACCTTAGAGGGAAAACATTAGCACTTATCTTCGAGAAGCCTTCTACGCGCACTCGCGTTTCCTTTGAAGTTGCAATGCTGGAGTTAGGGGGGCATGTGCTCAGTTTAAATCGGAACGAACTCCAGTTGGGGAGAGGGGAAAGGATAAAGGAAACAGCAAAGGTGCTCTCATCCTACGTTGATGCAGTCATGATACGGGCATACCGACATGATACGGTGGCGGAGTTCGCGCACTATGCTTCGATACCCGTAATAAACGGACTGACTGATTTCGAGCACCCATGCCAGATCCTGGCGGACCTGATGACGATAAAAGAATATAAAGACCGATTAGCGGGTCTCAAGATAGCATGGATTGGAGATGGTAATAACGTCTGCAACTCGTTAATCGGCGGTGCTGCGATCATGGGTATGGACATGGCCGTTGCGTGTCCAAAGGGCTACGAGCCGGCTAAAGAGCTAGTAGCGAAAGCGAAAAAGATGGGCTGTGACGTGGTCATAACGGAAAACGTAGAAGAAGCTGCTTATGATGCGGATGTGCTCTACACCGATGTATGGGTCTCTATGGGAGACGAGGACGAGAGTGAGCAGATAAAGAAAGATTTAAAGAGATATCAGATAAACGAGGATTTGGTGCGCGTGGCAAAGGCGGATGTAATTATTATGCACTGCATGCCTGTGCATATCGGAGAGGAAATAACAGCGGGTGTGATGAACTCTGTAAATTCCGTGGTATTCGCGCAGGCGGAGAACCGGCTACATGCACAAAAGGCGTTATTATTGAAATTGATAAGATAATGTTGGGTTTTTGGTTTTCTATGTAACTAAACAAATACCATATACCTTTTTAAAGTCCTTACTTCAACATGTATCGAGGACGGGAAAAGAAGAAAATGGGAGAGACAGAAGCAAAGGCGGAATTCCCTTTTGATATAAACCCTATGTATGAGGGCGAAAGAGTAAGAAAATCCGGGATGTACGCGGAGTTTGGTGGACTGAATAAGCCGGGTTTCGAGCTTGTTCTCTTTGAGCCTGATCCAGCGAAGATAAATGATGGCCAGGTCACTCTAATAGGGCCGGATATAGAGGACATGGAAGAGGGCAGTGTATACGCATATGGGATGATATATAGGGTATCAGGCGAAGAGCTAGAAAAGGACCTGGAGGCAGTAATAGAGCGGCGTGATCATGAGTATCAGGGTTATATCCAGGGCTATATGCATCTCAACCAGCGTGCAGAAATATGGGTCCGGATAAGCAAAGACGCAGTGAAGAAGGGGCTGAAATCCCTTAAACAGATAGGCGCGGCGACTATGTCGCTTTTTAAGGCAGAACTACCATTCATCGAGAAAATGGAGGCCACGTATATAACAGATGAAGAAGAGGTGATACGGAAGTTAGAGGAAGCGAATCAGATATACGAAGCGAGAGATGTGCGTTCAAGGGGGCTCCATGATGAAGATGTAGACGAATTTTACCAATGCTCGCTCTGCCAGTCATTTGCACCGACGAATGTATGTGTGGTTACGCCAGATAGGACTGCACTTTGTGGTGCCATGAGCTGGTTTGATTCACGAGCAGCCGCGAGAGTTGACCCTGAGGGGCCAAATGCATCTATACCAAAAGGCGAGTGCATAGACCCAATAGGAGGCGAATATACAGGCGTAAATGAAGCGGCGGTAAAGCTATCCAGTGGCGAATATGACTCGATAAAGCTGCATTCGTTCCTTGAGAAGCCGCATACAAGTTGCGGGTGTTTTGAAGTTGCAGGATTCTATATACCTGAAGTAGATGGTATTGGCTGGGTACATAGAGGCTCGAAAGTTTCTGAGACTCCTATTGGCCTGCCGTTCTCAACGGTTGCAGGTTCTGTAGGCGGAGGTAAGCAAGTAAGAGGTTTCCTCGGGATTGGTATACAATATTTCTACAGTCCCAAGTTCATACAGTATGACGGCGGATGGCGTCGTGTAGTCTGGATGGCGTCCGATTTAAAGGAACGAGTAGGAGATGCTATTCCGGAAGAGATGAAGGAGTTAATAGCGACAGAGAATGACGCAAAAGACATAGAAGAGCTAAGTGAATTCTTGAAGAGCGTGAACCATCCGGTAGTTAATGGCGTAACGCGTGAAGTTGACGGTACAAAGATAACAGAAGGATGGACCAAGAAGGCAGAGGAGGTAGTAGCTCCGGAGGCAACTGCTGCTGTAGCTGCGGCTCCGGTTCCTCTCGAGCAGGGGCTTGCTCAGGTACCGATGACACAAGTTATGGCTGCCGAAGCACCAGTAAAGTTAATATTTAAGGATGCCGACATTCACATCGGGAAGCTAATAGTAAAGAGGAAAGGAGAGAAGTAGAAAAGAAGAAGAGGATGGCAAGTGAAAAAGATGTCGACTGATATAGATAGAACAATGGCTCATTACCTGGTTAAGATAAACGAGCGTTTGGGCTTATTCTTCGACGAGAAGATAGAAGAAGCTTCTAAAATCTCTAACTTCACACAAGAAGTAGTAGTCAATGCTAAAGAGTACACATTACGAGGAGGGAAGAGACTCAGACCCCTCTTCTTCATCTATGGTTATAAATGTCTCACTGAGGATAATATAGATGCGGTTATAGAAGCATCCGTCTCTATCGAATTGATGCAGAGCTATCTATTAATCCATGATGATATTATGGATGAGGATGAACTTCGGCGAGGCAAACCCACATTTCATATAGTTTATAGAGATATTTGTGATAATCAATTTGAAACAGGTAATTCACTTAAATTTGGTGAAAATATAGCGATCCTGGCAGGTGATTTATTAGAGGCATATGGCGAAGAGGTATTAGCAAATTCACCTTTTACCGGTGAAAACGTCAAAAGAGCATTACGCAAGTATGGGGAGATAGTAAAAAACGTTGGCTATGGCCAAATTTTGGACATAATATCGGAGAAGAAAGGTAGTATTACGGAGGATGAAATTATAATGATACATAAACTAAAGACCGCGAGTTATACCATCGAAGGTCCTCTTCAAGTTGGTGCTATATTAGCAGGTGCGGGAGAAGCGGATTTACAGGTTATGAGCAACTACGGCATACCTTTGGGTTTAGCATTCCAAATACAAGATGATATATTGGGCTTATTTGGCACGGAAGAAAAAATAGGTAAACCCGTTGGCTCTGATATACAGGAAGGGAAGAAGACTTTGTTGATTTTCCATGCACTAGAGAAATGTAGCGAGAAAGAGAAGGGCATTATTACAAGCGCTTTGGATAATGAAGATGTTACAATGGCGGAGATTGATTCTATCAGGAATATAGTGCGAAAAACTGGGTCCCTTGATTACTCAAAGAAATTGGTTGAAGAGATGACCGCTAAAGCAGTTCAAGTCATTAAAAAATCCAATTTCCGAACAGAGGCAAAAGAATTTCTCGTAAAAATAGCGGATTTTATAGGGAGTAGAGAATATTGAAAAAAGATTCCACTAACTGGAGGTCCCTAAGATGAGATTGGTCATAGGAATAACAGGTGCAAGTGGAGCTATATTTGCGAAAAGGCTATTAGAAGTGTTAAAAGAAGAGAAGGTAGAAGTTGATTTAATCATTACCCCATCAGGGGAATATACAATAGAATATGAACTTGGGGCTGCCAGCAAAGAGTTAGGCACTTTTGCAACAGAATGCTGGGACAATTCAGACATTGCTGCTGATATCGCCAGCGGATCACAATTACGAGACGGTATGGTGATAATACCATGCACAATGAATGAGGCAGCAAAGATGGCACATGGTATCTCAGATACTCTGCTTTTACGTTCTTTTGATGTGATGCTAAAAGAAAATAGGCGAATTGTTATCGTTCCCCGGGAGACACCGTTGAATGAGAACCATCTCGAGAATTTGTTACGGCTAAAGCGAATGGGCGTGATTGTATTACCACCAATGGCTACTTTTTATCATCTGCCTGAGTCCATAATGGGTCTGGTGGACTTTATAGTGGCAAGAATCCTTGACCAATTTGATATACCGCATAGGCTGGTCGCGAGATGGAAAAAACCGAGAGGAAGAGAATTCAAGGTATATAAAGTATAAGTTCTGCCTATTTAAGACGCGGATTTACAGGGATTTACACGGATTTAAGGGATATAAATTATAACTCTGCGTTCGCCCGGCATTAATTACTATAACTATACTATATCCTACTTAACTACGAAGCTAGCTGTTCTCACAGGTAATAAAGGGATATAAATATTTTTCGATTTTCTATTCCACGACCATAAATTCACATTGCGGGTTAGCCGATACGGGTAAACAGCACAGGAGGGATTTTAACTCTCTTGCTGATTAGGCTACGAGGCACAAACCACACTCAGAATAAAATCCAAGGCATCCCCTTTGTTTCATTTCCACACCATCAATAGCTATGCCACCGCTAATTAATAAGCCTGCGATTGCGAATGCCGCTTCGATTCATGGCTCGCCCTCTTGTTCTTTCAATTTACTTCGAGCAATTTCTCGATTGTTATATGCAAGAGCATAATTTGGATCTAGTTCTATTGCTTTGTTGTAAT
>CAZOEM010000076.1:0-9756 GCA_964578735.1 uncultured Halobacteria archaeon
AATTACAAATTTTATCTGTGGATTGATGACCAATAGTTCTGGAAATATACGAAAACCCATCAAATACTTTGAGTTGCTAAGTATTTATATATAAAAAGAAACTATCTGAAATTAGGAAGTTCTTTAATGTCCCGAGAATTATGATTTATAGAAATAAAGTTTTGTTTCATATTAGGACAAAGTCACAATCCTTACTTCTATCTTATCCGCTATAGTTATAATACCATAGGTTTTATACTTTGCCGGGAAAGCACCAGTTGCACTGCCGGGATTGAAGAAAATAGTATCGCCTTTTCTCTTAAGTTCCGGTTTATGCGAATGCCCATAGATGATCAAGTCCAGATTGTCACCCAAAATAGATTTTACCCGTTCCGCTAACCCAAATGGACTCCCACCCTCTGAAGGGTGTGTGACACCAATTCTAAACCCTTCAACTACAAAAATAGCTTCCCCCGGGAGTTCCACCCGTATTTCTTCTGGGTCCATATTACCGTGAACACCCTTAAAATCGCCCAGTTCCAGCAATTGGTCAAGAAAACTTATGCTTGTATAGTCACCCGCATGAATTATCAGATCAACACTATTCAGATCGTCCAAAATACGTTCGTGCAAATCCGTCAGATATTTTGCATGTGTATCAGAAAGCACAACTATTTTCATTTCTGTATTAATCTTATTTTAGTATACTCTTTAAAGTTATTTACGTTATTCCAATGGCTCCACCGCATCACGACTCAACGAGAACACCTCTTTAAGCTGATCTGTTGATAATTCCGTTACCCATGCCTCACCAGCACCGATAATAGACTCTGCAAGCTTCTTCTTACGTTCTATCATCTGGTCTATGCGCTCTTCAAGTGTGCCAATGCAAATGAACTTATGCACCTGCACATTTTTCTTCTGCCCGATACGGAAGACGCGGTCCGTTGCCTGATTCTCAACTGCAGGATTCCACCACCGGTCGAAATGGAAAACGTGATTTGCCGCGGTCAGGTTGAGCCCAATTCCACCAGCCTTAAGAGAAAGAATAAATAGCGGTGGCCCATGAGGGTCCGTTTGGAACCGGAGAATCATGGCATCTCGCTGCTTCTTTGTCGTGCCACCGTGCAAGAACAGCGTCTCGCAGCCCAGTTTCTCCTGTAAATAGTGCCGCAGCATAACGCCCATTCCCGCGAACTGAGTGAAAATCAATGCTTTGTCTCCCTCTGCAAGCACTTCCTCTAGCATCGCATCCAGCCGGGCAAGCTTTCCTGAACGTCCGGGCAAGGGACTGCCGTCCTGAAGGAACAATGCAGGATGATTAGTTATTTGTTTCAGTTTCATTAGAGTAGCGAGCACCAGTCCTTTACGTTCGATCCCTTTGGAGTCCTCTATTTGTACCATCATCTCGGCAACTACCGCCTCATAGAGCGAGGCCTGCTCTTTCGTAAGGTTGTAATATACCTTCATCTCCATCTTCTCAGGTAAATCCTTTATAATCGTGGGGTCTGACTTCAGACGCCGAAGCACAAATGGCTGGATCATATGTCGTAGCAGCTCAGCACGCTCAGTTCTACGATATCGCTCGATGGGTACTGCGAAATTAGTACGGAAATGCTCGGCTGATTTCAGGTAACCGGGATTGAGGAAGTCCATGATGGACCACAGTTCAGACAGCCGATTTTCTACCGGAGTGCCAGTGAGTGCGATTCGGTGCTCTGCCACAAACTTCTTTATCGCCTGTGTCTGTTTAGCAGCGGGATTTTTTATGTTCTGCGCTTCGTCCAGCACGACATGAAGCCAGCTAACGTTTGATAATGTCTCTTCATCCCGATGCGCCAATGCATAAGTGCTGATGACCAAGTCATGCTTTTTCGCTTCCCGAGCAAAGATTTTGCCCGTATGCCTATCGGCACCGTGATGGACCATGACCTTCAGAGAGGGTGAAAAACGTTCAACCTCTCTCTGCCAGTTGCCGACCACCGACATGGGACAGATTAATAGTGTCGGCGCTAACTTATTTACTCGTTTACCTGCACGTTCATGCAAAAGGAGAGCAATTAGCTCGATTGTCTTGCCCAGCCCCATATCGTCTGCTAAGCACGCACCAAGCCCGAGTTTATAGAGGTATGCGAGCCATGAGACGCCTTTTTTCTGATATGGGCGAAGCTTACCGAGGAATGTTCGTGGCGTTTTAACTGGCGTTATCTTAACACCTTCAGAAAGACTGTTCAACATATCTTCGAGCCAGCCCTCTGCTTCCACTTCCACTATGGGTAGTCCTACCGCTGTTTCCACCGCCTCATTGCCCGCACCAAATCCAAGCTGCATCGCCTCGCCCAGAGTCATCTCGCCCCGGTTATGCTTCTTCTTGAAGAACTTGATAGCTGTTTCGACATCCTCGGGCCGCAATTCCACCCATTCGCCCCGTATCTGCACCAGCGGCACCTTCAAACTAGCTAATTGCTCAAATTCCGATTCTGAAAGCGTTTCATCGCCCACTGCCACTGCCCAGTCATAAGCGATGATCCCTTTAGCACCCAGAAGCGCATGAGATGCCACTTTGCCATTTGTAACCTCATGTGCAGGCGTCAGCTTGAGTTTTATGCCTATACGAGCACTCGGTTTTTCCCACCATGAAGGTAGGAGTACGCCAAAGCCGCTCTGTTCCAGAAGTGGTGCAGACTGCCGCAGGAACGAATATGCCTGCTCTGCGTCCAGTTCCAGTCCCACAGGCCGTGCAGTTTGCAAACTTGACTCAATAGCGGGAAAGAGCAGGGATGCTTTGCCGAGGTCCGTGAGCAATTGCTCTTGCGGGTTCTCAAATCTGCGTTTGAGAAACGTAAGCGTACTTGATCTCGTTCTCCATACCGCCTCTGCGGGAACCAGTAGACTACGATCATCCCTGGCCTGAAGGAAAAACTGAATGGCCCATTCTTCACCATCTTCTCCATCGTCGGAGTCCGGAGGTGGCTCAAGCCTGAAGCAAGTGCGAAACTGTGCATCCGGCGCGGCAGGTCGAAGTTGAGTAAGCCATGTTTGTATCTCAGTAGAAAAGGAGTTTAAATCTTCCGGTGATGCTACAAGAGCATGATTATCCGTTGAGAGCGCCTTGAGCCATTGTTCGGGTAAAGGCACCACTTTAGGGCGGCGACCACGACGTGGTGGAAGCAGCACGGTAGAATCTAAACTGTTACGTATAAATGCGTCCACCGTCCGATTAATAAAACTCGAGACCTGCTCTATCGGTGCTGTTTCATCTTTGTTTGATAACGCGCGACAGCTTGCTGGCATCGCCTCGGATAGCATATGCACTCGCTCTTCGTCCTCGCCCGTAATCACCACTGCCCAGACAGCTCGGAAGGTGCCTTCCACCTCGCGAATAGCCGGTGCAAACTGCTGCCGCGTAATAAGTTCAAGCGAGAACTTGGCTACTTCTAGCCAGAACCGAAGTGAACAGCCAAAAGCAACGCCATGAGTGGGCTGCTCGGGCAGTCCAAGTAAGAACTCAAATGCTAAATAAGGCACAAAAATCAAGCTCTCTATATTCCAGCTCGCGAGCCCAGTTGCTTTATCCGCGCTGTAATCCTCTTCGCGAATCAGCCACGGCGATGGCAGAGGCCCTTTTTCTGTGGACGGTAAGAGGAATGTTTTTGTCTCTAATGCAGTTTGATCCGAAAGTTTTTCATCATAAAATCCCACCAATACTGCTTTTAGCTCATTGCCCGCAAGAGAAAAAGGATGCGTTCTCGGTTTGGGCTTCTTCGGCTGCCGACCTTGTGTTCTCGATGCGGTCATTGGCATAGTGGATGATTCCGCCCAGAGATAGAGCCTGTCTCCATCCCATGCCGCATGTAAGACTTGCATATGCCCTCATCATCACCTTTTTTATTTTTTGTTTGTATATAAAGTATAACTTGTATTTATTTAGTTTATGACGCGGATTTACACGGATTTAATCTTTTACACGTTAATCTGCGTTAATCTGTATCAATAAAATATATCATGACACATATTATTCATCTGTCGAGAACCTCACCTCTATTGATCGTGCATGCTTCCCCATACCTTCTGCTTCGCACAATTTCATCACCACGTCCTTCATCTTCTCTAAGCCACCCTTATCCAACCACTGCAAGGTCATTCGATGCATAAAATGGTCAACGTCAAGCCCAGAGAACAACTTTGCATAGCCTGCAGTTGGAAGCACATGATTCGCACCCGTTGCATAATCGCCAGCAGCGACCGGCGAATATTTACCCACGAATACTGATCCCGCATTTCTTATTCGTTTCAATACTGCAATTGAATCTCTTACCATTATTTCAAGATGTTCGGGCGCATATGCATTTGCAAAATCTATGCACTCGTTCATGCTATCTGCGAGTATTATCCAGTTCTGTCCATCATTTTCGGCCGTGATTTTTTGCTCCACGTCCGCAGCTATTCGCTCTGAGTTCGTAATAAGGATCGATATAGACTTTGCGCCATGTTCTGCCTGCGCGAGCATATCGGAAGCGATAAAGGTTGTATTCGCTGTTTCATCGCCGATTATCAAAATCTCCGACGGCCCCGCCGGGAAATCTATTTCCACTCCTTCTTCTCGAACTACCATCTTCGCAGCCGTTACATATACATTCCCGGGTCCGACTATCTTCTGCACCTTTGGTATCGTTTTGGTACCAAAAGCGAGAGCTGCTATCGCCTGCGCACCTCCTAATTTAAATATCCGCGTGGCACCTGCTATATCAGCAGCAACTAACGTGCACGGGTCTACATTTCCATCTGCCATTGGCGGCGTGCACACCACGATGTCCCGCACACCCGCTATCTTCGCGGGAGTTACGCACATTAGTGCGGTACTGAAGTAAGATGCAGGAACATAAGCACCAACCACCTCAAGGGGCACATACGTCTCACCAATGAAGACGCCCTCACTAAATTCCTCTGCCCATGCTACCCGCTTCTGCCGGTAATGGAATTTTCTTATCGCTGCGTATGCGTCTTTGATAGACCTCAGCATGTCGCTATCTACGCGTTCTTTTGCTGCTTCTAGGTCGCCCTTCTCCACTTCTAACTCTTCCAGGCTGACGGAATCGAATTTCTCGGTGTATTCCCGCAAAGCTTCATCTCCCCGGCTCTTTACCTCTGTGATTATCCCTTCTGCCAGAGGCATAACCGCCGTTAAGTCAAGCGATCTACGGAAGAAATCCGGTTTTTCTTGTACCTCTTTTAGCTTCTTTATCATCTTACCCATACAACGTATCTATTTAACTTACCACTTCTATCTACTTCTATCTTACCTTCCTTTTCTAATTTTCTCAAAAAATCAAAAAATATAGTCGGGACAAGATACTTTATCTATTCTTGGACCCTATTTACTTACGGTAACTGAAAGATTAAATGGAGAGAAGCGAAAAATGACAAGTTCGATGGAGAAGGATGCGGGTGTATACGTAAGTATTCCAATCCCGGAAGGTGTGACTCTTAGCGTAAATGAGAAGATGGTGAAGGTGACAGGGCCAAAAGGCGAGCTAGAGCGGGAGTTATGGCAGCCGGGCCTTCAGATACAATCAGCGCAGCCGGGTAATGAAGTAATTATAAAAAGCGATCGGTCAAGGAAGAAAGTGAGAGCGATCGCAGGAACTTATGCCGCCCACATCAGAAACATGATCACGGGAGTGACAGCGGGATTTTCTTATAACTTGAAGGCGGTGCATGCCCATTTCCCTATGCAAATAGCACTAACAAAAGAGGGTAATGCTATATCTATCTCGAATTTCTTGGGAGAAAGAAAGCCGCGGATATCAAAGATTGTGGAAGGTGTGAAAGTGGAGATAAAGGGTAGGGCGATTATTGTTTCAGGGATAAATAAGGAGGCAGTTGGGCAGACGGCGGCAAACATAGAACAAAAGACAAAGATAAAAGTTTATGACCCCAGAGTCTTTCAAGATGGAATTTATCTCGTAGAGAAAGGTGTTGGTTTGTAGAGTAGGAATGAGCAAAAAACGAAAACCTTTTTCTTTCAAGAACCTTTTTGGAGATTATGCCTGAGATAATAGAAGGGGTAAGCCCCACGAGGATGGAATTGCTGCGGTTGCGAAGAAGGGAGCAGTTAGCAGTGAAAGGGCATGATTTGCTTCGTGAAAAGAGGGATGCGCTTATTGCCGAATTTTTAGATGTCGTGGGTGAAGTGCGGGATGCGAGGATGGTAGCGGAGGAGAAGTTAAAAGAGGCTTTTGAATATCTGATTATTGCCCAAGCGGGGTTAGGTGTGGAAGAAGTGAGGCAGTTATCCTTGATGACCGCGCAGGAAATTCCAATGGATTTCTCTATGAGAAGCATAATGGGCGTAAATGTGCCATTAATAGAATTACCTGGCGATTTATCGCGAGAAGTTACGGAGCGGGGATATGGTCTCATGGATTCGTCATCTGCGGTAGACAGTTGTGCTAAAAGATTTGAAGAGGCATTGGCGAAGATAATAAAGCTTGCCGAGCTGGAGGAGGCAGTGAGGAATCTCGCGGGCGAGGTGGAGAAGACAAAAAGGAGGGTTAATGCACTTGAATATGTAATGATACCAAGATTGAAAGCGACACGGAAATACATACAGATGCGATTAGAAGAGATGGAACGAGAGAATTTCACGCGATTGAAGAAGATAAAAGCGATCCTGGAACGGAAGGGCGAATAAGTAGATAACGCGAACTGGGAATTGCAAAAGTCAAAATCCGGAATACCAAATAAAACAAGAGCCAATTCTCGTAGTTTCTCTTTTTGCATCAATTCTCTCGCACTTTCATTATCGGCAATTGCCGTATAAAAAGCGTATTCAAATTCTGACAGGTCTATTTCCTGTGGCTCTTTGTCCATCCTCTTTATCTCTTTACTGAGCTCAATCAGTTCTTTGATTACTTCAGCCGCTGTAATAACCTTATTGTGATATTTCTTGATGCTACCTTCCAGCATTGCCATTAACGATCTGCTTTGAACCAGGTTCTTCTTTACCATGCTTTTATTTCATCGTTGGTTTTGCCTGTTCCCGTGCTGTCAAACTTTACCAGTCTGGCTTTTATCGCCTGATAGAACGAGACTTCGTCCTTTACAGCCATTCTGCAGATAGCGAACCCGCTTTTGCTTCAAGGCCGTCGGATATTACCATGAAGCCATTGTAAGTAAAAAGACCGGGTATTGATAGCCCTGTTTTTCGAGTAGCTCGATTGCAAATTCCTCTATTGCGGATTCGGTGATTTTATTTGTCGTCATCCTCTTTTTCTGTAATACGCTTTACGGTTTGTCCTGGTATACAATGTATAACTTCTACCTATAAATTTAATTTAGGACGCAGATTTACACGGATTTAAAGTAGCGCAATAATTGCTTTTTTAATTTCTATTCGACCCGTAAAAAACTTAATAATTTTTTAGGACTTTAGGGTAGCGTCTGTGTAAATCTGTGAAATCTGTGTCTATGATAATTATCAAAATTGGTAAATTATTTACAGGGAGTTCCCTTATCTAGGTTAAATTCCATTTTCCCCCTCCATTTTAATCTTCGATAAATTCTCCAGTATCTGACTATTCAACCCTGCTTCTTCTTTCAATTGCTCTTCAAACTCGGTTTTTAATTGTGTAAATCGCTCATTGAAATCAAAATCAGCCTCATCATCAGGAAGCCCCACATATCTGCCCGGTGTCAGCACATAATCCCGCTCCTTCACCCGTTCAATGGATGCGGAATTGCAGAAGCCCTTTACATCTTTATAATCACCGTTAGTATTGCGCCAGTTGTGATATGTCACCGCGATTTTTTCTATGTCCTCTTTGGAGAACTCGCGAGTCCTGCGGTTGATGAGATGCCCCATGTTCCGCGCGTCAATGAACAGGAGCTCGTCTGTCCTGTTCCGGTATTTGCCATTGGCTTTGTTCCTGCTCAGGAACCAGAGGCTGGCGGGTATCTGCGTGTTCAGGAACAGTTTTGGTGGCAGATTCACGATGCAGTCAACCAGTCTAGCTTCCACAAGCTCCTTTCTGATTTCGCCTTCGCCGGAGGTTTTGGAGGTCAGCGCCCTTTTTGCCTTCTGCAAGTGCGAACTCGGCAAGGAAATACTCGAACAGATGGCCTAAATATCGGCGCTTCTGGCTTTGGTATCGCCGAGCGCGATGTTGCCCACCAGATCGATCAAACCGCCAAGACTTGTCGGGTCAAGGTTGCCTCGTGCATAGACCTCAGGCAAAACACCTTTGAGCGAGGGGTTCTCCTTCTCGATTGCGTCCATCGCGAAATCAACGTCTTTACCGATCTCTGGCTGTTTTGCTCTCGCCTGCAGATAAGACCAGCGGGCAATTTCAGGAACAAAAAAGACATTCTCGGCTTTGTATTCGTCCCGGTCTTCAGGGTCAGCACCGGCGTAATCCCCCGCCCCTTTCTGTAACTTATTGTATAAACCTTCAAAGGCATCGGAGATATATTTCAGGAATATCAGGCCTAGGGCTATATGTTTGTACTCGGCAGCGCCAATATTCTTTCTGAGTTTATCCGCAGCTTTCCACATTTGCTTCTCAAGTGGCTCCTCTTCTGTTTTAATGTCATTCTTTGCCATTCTACTTACTAAACTAAACTAAACCTTCCCGATTAATAACTAAACCCTCATTCATATATGATCTCAATTAGTTGATTAAGAATATTGCACTACCGAGGGTTGTATATGTTTCATTTCATCCATCCTCTATCACAGCTAGATTTAATATTATTAAAATATGCGTGATAATGGCATATAAATGTTTTTATGCATGCAATCATCTTGAATTGAAGAACAACGTTAAATTACGCATCGAGTTCTTTAATAACTTCATCTCCTTTACTGCATGATTGTTTTCTCACAGTCTGACGTCTTGCGTGTATCGGAAGTCTCCGAAGGCAATTTAGGAGGGGGTGTAAGTCTGAACCAGATACACGCTGTTAGCCGAAGTTGGTTTGTCATTCGTGTTGTAAATAGAACCATTCGACCAAATCCACAATCAAATCCGCTGGATCTTCTCCACGTTCTTTAATGAAGAGCATTTCCTCTAAATGATCTTTGGTGACAAAGAGTATGATCTTCTTCTCAGAACTAAATACTGTGTTGCGCCGGATGTGTGCAGCCTCGTTTTGGAGTTTGTTACAGACCATAATAGCGAGCCGACCCATTGGATCAGTCATATAGTTGCGGGTTTGATCAACCTCTTTTTTTCCAATATCTGTTATGTCATAGTTTTTGAATTCAAAAAGTACCATCCGTGCACCAAGTTCTTGAAGTAAGTGGCCCCAAGTGTTGGACGCATCAAAGTTTCGATTAGGGAAAACTGCATCTCGTCTATCAATGCCAGAAAAAGTCCTGGGTTGTATCTTTGGCTCGGCTAGAGGTGGGACAAACAGATAGCGTAGGATCTCTATACAGACATCTTCGAATTCTTTCCACCCGTTTGCACCAGCTGGGCAGGATGAGAGCCTATCTACGAGGTCGCTAGCATCACTCATCCTGCTCTCTCCCCCTTTTCAGAAAGTACTTGTGTATCAGATATTTATGCTGAAGAAGCAATCTCTTAAGCGCTGTCCCATCTACCACTCGAATTTGAATTCGATCTTTAGACTCAGCAAATGCAAGCCATTCACGAGCGGCAGATGTGAGTTGGCTATTCGTGACCAGTAGACCTTTACAGTGTTCGGGAAGAGAGGATAAATAACGGTTATGTTTGATATGGAAGTGGGACACTTTTGTGTGTGACGAAAGTATCT
>CAZOEM010000077.1:0-3439 GCA_964578735.1 uncultured Halobacteria archaeon
TGATGGCGCTTAGAGAAAAGGATAATATCTCATTAACGATAGGAGATGCCTTTGTATCCAAATATGTGGATGATTACGAGCACTATAAAGATACAAGGCGCATATTAAAGGAATATGTAAACGGTATTGCGGAAGCATATACGTCCAGGGACGTAAATACCATGATAAACATGGCTGACTCGCCTGACTCTGTTTACATTACGGTGTCCGGGACATCAGCGGAGATGGGTGATGACGGGGCTGAGGGTCGCGGTAACAGGAGCAATGGACTTATCACGTTAAACAGACCAATGAGCATGGAAGGAACACCGGGGAAAAACCCGGTTAACCATACCGGGAAGATATACAATTTGCTTGCTAATACAATAGCGAACGAGGTAGAGGAGAAGGTGGACGGAATACAGGAGGTGTATATAAAAATCCTCTCTGAGATAGGTAGGGGTATAGACGACCCGAAGGTAGCAAATGCTCAGATTGTGCCCAAAAGCGATGTGAACCTGGGGGCAATAGAGAAGAAAGTGGAGCGGATAACGGATGAGTGGCTCGCAAACGTGACTGAGATAACGGAGATGGTAATAAGAGCGGAATTGAAAACGTTTTAGAGTTGCTACACTAGAGATACATATACTCTATGGAAGTTAAAATGCTTCTATGTATTTTGCTTGGTACCGAGATAGCGGAAAGTCCTTTTCGACTAGTGCTATTGTGTCACGAGTAAGAGAAAATAGATCAGCGGGCCAATCTATCATAGCAGGATAGAGCCTTTGCTTTGTGACTAACCAATCGAATTTTGATCTTTTATTCCGAATGGCAGGTTTGTAAGGCACGACCGCACGTTTCAGAGCTTCTCCATAAATTTTGATGAGTAATCGGCTATAGATGGGTTGATTTTTATAGCCTCAGTAAAATGCGTTATGACATCTGCACATATTTTGTGACTTCCCTTAGGAAATGCTCGTCCTGCCTTACCCCTTAGCGCTTTTCCATAACCAATTACAGCAGGGATATGAGTCAGACAGTCTTTAAACACTTCGATAGCTCCATCATAGTTTTTTGCCGCTAGCCGAGCGTTTCCTATAATTGTCCTAGCTTCTAACTTATTATCAATGCCAAGATTGAGCGATTCAAACGCTTCCGTTTCAGCTTTAATCGGTAGGCCAGCATGAAAATAAGCTGTTGCTAAAGTCAAACGACACTCGGGATCTTTTTCTTTTGCTTTCACAACCAGTTCTAAGTCTTTTATAGCTTCTTTTGTATAACGCTTTCCTTCTTTGAGGTAGCATCGCCCTCTTAAAAAACGGGCTTTGTCATTAGAGGGGGCATCATCTAATAATCGGCTAGTTAAATAAATAGCCCCTTTTGTGTCCCCTTTTATAAACCGTAATTCCGCCAAAGGTAACAAATTGCCTTTTATATAGTACCAAAGTTGTTCTTTTATTGCATCTGCCGCTTTCCCATATTTGCGAATTTCATACCTTAAATTTCTTGCATTTGCATCCGCCTCTTTCCTATATGTGCCAATTTCTCGCTTTTTCAACTTAAATAGGTGTTTATCCTTTGTTACGATCAGAACGTTAGATAGACAAGGGGTTTACGTAAGTTATTGACCTTCTTGATATACAAAAAGTCCCCCCCTGATGAGACCCAAAAAGAGCCTGACCAGTTTTTTAGGGGGACTAATACAAGTATATATTTGTATTGTGTACATAAAAACTTTTCGGTTTTTTTCTATCTATATAGAAAGTAAAAACTTGCAAATGTTTAAAAATGGACATTTCTTTTTTATCGCCTCTTCAATAACCCTCTTATGTCTTCCAACCCCCTCGTATTCACCACATCCTTCGATTCAAGCCAGCCTCTTCTTGCGGTTGCCACGCCGTATTTTATCACATCGCGCATCTGCATCGCATTATGTGCATCCGTTGAGATGGCAATGAGCACGCCGTAATCCTTTGCCATCTTGCAATGGACGTCGTTGAGATCGAGCCGACCGGGGAACGAATTAAGCTCCATGATGGTGCCGGTATCCCGTGCCGATTCCATAAGCTGCTCCATATCCACTTCATACGGGTCCCGCTTTCCCAGGAGACGACCGGTGGGATGCGCAATTATATCCACGTTGGGGTTTTCCATTGCGGTAACTATCCGCTTTGTCATAGTCTCACGATCTTGCGTGAATTTCGTATGGATCGCACCCATGACCACGTCTAATGATTCCAATACATCATCAGGGAAGTCCATAGAGAAATCGGACTTTATATCTACTTCCGATGCCGATAAAACTCTGAAATTGATGTTTTCATCTTCAAATCCAGTATTCAACTTTTCTATCTCCTCTTGCCGTTTCGTTATCTTATCCTCATTCATGCCACCGGCAATACCAACCGCAGGAGAATGGTCCGCTACTGCAATGTATTCATAACCGGAAGAAATAGCAGTCATAGCCATCTCTTCTATGCTGTTCTTACCATCGCTCCAGTTTGTATGCACGTGCAGATCGCCTTTTATATCGTTCGCAACCACCAATTCAGGTATCCTATTCGCCTTAGCGGCTTCTATCTCGCCCCGATCTTCTCTCAACTCCGGTGGTATATATGCTAGACCTACACTCGCGAACACGTCCGCTTCATTCTCCCCGCCTATCCGCTGATCAGCTCTGAAGATGCCATATTCGTTTATTTTTAACCCTTGCTTCATGCCTAACTCCCGTATTCTTATATTATGGTGTTTGGAGCCCGTGAAGTAATGCGCTGCCGCGCCAAAGGACGCTTCAGCTACGACCCGCAAGTCCACATCTATGCCTTTTAATATGATGGATGATTTCGTATCGCCTTTTGCTACTATGTCCTCCACGCCGTCGAGACTCGTAAATGCATCCATTACCGCCCTTGGTCTATTTGAGACCACTAATAGGTCTATATCTCCTATCGTCTCACGCATCCGGCGCAAGCTACCGGCAATGATAATCTTATCAACTGCATCCAACTTCTTCAATTCGGTTACTATTGATTCCGCACGTGGGAGCGCTTCGGAAAGCAGAACACGGCCTTTATAGCTCCTGTATTGCGCTATCCCTTTCAATATGTTCTCTTCCACTTTGGTACCTAATCCCGGAAGCCTTTCCAAGTTATGAGACTTGGCAGCTTCTTCCAGGTCCGCTATGCTGCAGATGCCAAGCTCGTCATGCAGTTTTGCAATTGTCTTCGGGCCGATACGAGGAATGGCTAAGAGCTCAAGCAAGCCGGAGGGCACTTCTTTTTTTAGTTCTATATGTTTCTTGCAATCGCCGGTTTCTGCAATCTCCAGTATCTTCTTCGCGATTGCATTACCCACACCGGGGATTTTCTTCAATTCGCTAATTCCGCCTCGCTCTGCTATCACTTTCAAATCTTGCGTAAGCGTTTCTATCGTACGAGCTGCTCGTCTATACGCTCGTATT
>CAZOEM010000077.1:3449-9718 GCA_964578735.1 uncultured Halobacteria archaeon
AAAATGTCCGCTATTTCGTCAAAAATCCGTGCCATGTCGATGTTTATCATTTCTTAAAGTTCTGACGACTTCAACGGAGTCAAATTTTACACCTCTTTTCTTTCTCCATGACTCATCCATCAACTTCATCGCGTTCTTCCTCTTCTCTTCTCTCACCTTCTCATCCACCGCGCCTCTTACAAAGCTCGTCCAATCTACTTCCACTTCACGCATCATCCCATTCAGCTCCCCTAGTATACGAATTGAGAATACATCAAACGTAATATGAATTATGTAATCTAAATATATGTACTTTTGAGGAATCGACATCTGGGTGTTCCTCAACTAGCAGATTCACGAACAGTGCGAAATCCTTCATCGTTCTTCTTTTTGTAACTTGCGTCATGTGTTTTCCTGCCTTGAACTCGAGTCTGGATGCACCAAATCCTTCTCAGCCACGGCTTTGTTTTGCTTTTTTTGATATTGGAAATACATAGTTGTTTTTACCCGTTTATAAGTAGGTCTAAAAGTTAAGTTCTAGAGAAACTATACCGTATGTGGCGCGATACTGGCGGCATCTGAAGGGAAAGTCATACTTCTTTCAGAGTATAGATGTGCCTGTTCCGGGTTGAAACGTGACCGCCCACACAGTTGTAAGCGAAAACTTTTTTTACGCTTATTTGTCATTCCTTCTCAGACACATGCCACGGCATCAATTTCTTCTCTATGAAACATACAATGGCATATAAAAGAATCCCAAGCAAGGTGAGCTGAAAAATCGCAACAAAGACTTGAGCAGTATCCATCAAGCCTGAAGCATAAATGGTCAAATAACCAAGACCTGCACTCGCACCTACAAATTCGCCTACTACCGCACCGATAACGGCAAGTGTAATTCCGGTTTTAAAGCCGGCAAACAGCATAGGAAGGACACTTGGCATCTCGATCTTCTTAAAAACGTCTAACTTGCTCGCACCTGTGGATTTCATCAGTTCAAGCAAATTCTTATCTACTGTCCGTATACCGGCGATCATATTTACGAATATAGGAAAGAATACGATTAAAGCAGCGAGGACGACTTTTGATGATATACCAAAGCCAAGCCAGATAACGATAAGAGGCGCTAAAGCAATCTTCGGCGCCGTCTGCGCAGCAACGACATAAGGCGAAAGTATTCGCTCTAAATTACGCGATTTCGCTAGCAGATAGCCTAAGAACATGCCTATTGCCGCACCTACCAGGAATCCTGTTATCGTTTCCGATAACGTCACGTATGTGTGTTTAAGTAGCAATCCATTCAAGAGTAAAGCGATGTATTCAGAGAAGACATCCTCGGGTGGCGGCAATAAAAAGGCAGGGATATGAAAAACAACTGTCATCCCTTTCCAAATCCCGACCGTCAGTATAAATACCAGTATATACATCGCATATAAAGAGAGGGCGCTGATTTTTGGCGTTGGGACAAATTCTTCCAGCTTTTTTGTTGGCTTCACTTCTTCTCTCCTGGCTGTTTTAGCGTTAATGTGGATTCTTCCATTTGTATATGCACCCAGTGCTTTGCGCACTTTTTGCACATACTTGCTGAACTCTTCCGTTTCTATTATGCCGGGGTCTCTTTCTCGTTTGAGATTTATATCTATTACCTCTTTTACAGTTCCCGGTCTCTCGGATAAGACTACAACCCTCTCGGACAGAAGAACCGCTTCTGGTATGCTGTGAGTAACGAAGACGACTGTTTTTCCTGTCTCTTTCCATATTCTAAAGAGTTCAAAGTTCATTCTGCCTCTTGTTAGCTCATCTAAAGCGCCAAAAGGCTCATCCATTAGAAGCACAAGCGGGTCTTGCGCAAGCGCCCTTGCAATGGCAACTCGTTGCTTCATGCCTCCGGAAAGCTCATTGGGATAGGAGTTCTCAAATCCCGTCAGGTCTACCATAGCAAGCAAATCTTTTACCCGTTCCTCTTCTGCTGTGCCCAAATCGTTTTTCGCGACTTCCAGTGGTAATAAGATATTACCTAAAACTTTCCGCCACGGGAGGAGTGTGGGGTCCTGGAAAACGAACCCGGAATTATTGTGCAATTCCTCAACTGTTCCTTTTTTAAATATAATTGTTCCCTCTGTTTGTTTTATCAATCCGCCAATGATTCTAAGCATTGTTGTCTTTCCACAGCCACTGGGTCCAATGATGGATAGGAATTCGCCCTCTTTTACATTAAAGGATACATTCTCCAATGCTCGAACGGGATTCCTTTCGGTCTCAAAAATTGTTCCTATGTCCTTGATTTCTATCAGTTCATCCCCGGTCATTTCTATATCCAACAAGTGAGATTTTAAAAAAGAGATATATATGTATATCTTCACAGTAATGAATAAAATAAGGTAATTGGATGTGATTGAAGAAGAAAGAAAGAAAGAGAGTTACAAAATCTCGTAATATGATTTGTCAATGCTTTTCAGCTCTATCCCCATATTCATATCCGTAATTAGCCAATTGATGATTTTGGCTTTAATTTTGCTTTCATCGTAGTTCCATGCATTTGCCTTCATTTCAATAAAGAACGCGCCTCTTCTCTTTGGCTCCTCTATATGATCTAAGTTTATGGTCACTTCTTTCAATTGTATTCTTTTTCTGCGCTTCACAATTTTTTTGTCTATTTTGGCATTCAAGAACTCAAGGAAGAAAATAATTGAGGGGTGATCCACATTTATTTCTTCTCTTTCCCTATTCATAATCCGGATATTCTCGTATCGTGACTTTTTTACGAGCCGTGCCCATGTGAGGATATGGGTAGGTGTTTTCTTTAATGAATGTTTTAGTGGGAGTTCCTCCCGATATCGAAGATAAGTAGCGGTATTGGATTGAACTCTTATTGGCGAGATGTAATAATCCGACTGCTTTACTTCTTCCTCAGAGATAATATTCTCTCTTATTTTGTTATATACGCGGGGAATATCCGAAGATTGGACCATAAACTTTACTTGTATTTCAAAACTGGGTGTATAGGGCATCTCACTGAGCTCTTTTATTGCTGATAATATGGCATCCCCCTCGGGAGTGATTGAATATTTACCCTCGCCCTTATTTACTAATCCCGCATCAATGAGAGCATCTAAGACGTTTTTCAGGCTGCTTTGGCTAATATCCGTGCCCTTATACAAATCATTCCAGCTATAATCTCGCGCTTCTAGCTGTTTTAATATCGCTATGGAATGCTTCTTTTGTATTGCCTTTATTTGATCGTGTGATGAGTCCCATCCGGATAAGCCTTTGTAGAAGTCAATGCCCTTTTGAGAAAGGACAAATTTGCTTTCGGCTTCTGTCTTAATGAATTCTAAATGAACGAGTTTTGTGATGAGCCGGTAAAGTTGGTTGTAATCAAAGTCGTAGATTTCACAGATTTCATTCGTCGAAAACCCTTCTCTTCGCGTGTAGAACAAATGCAAAACGTTATCGAACATGTCAGGGAAATTAGCCTTTGTATCAAGTATCGCGATTACTTTCGCTTCCCCTATCCTTTTCAGGTCTATTATCGGATACATATAATTGTATTTGTTCAGCTCCTTTTATTAACCACAAGATTAGGGAACTCACAAATAATAATTTACCCGAACGGTATAATTTTTCAAGGATTTTTAAGACACAGATTAACGCTGATTAACACAGATTTAAAGTAGTGTATTGATTTATAAATTTAATTTTGATTCAACCCGTAAAAACTTAATAATCAAGATTTAGCAGTAACATCTGTGTAAATCGGTGAAATCTGTGTCTATGATAATTATCAAAATGGGTAAACTATTTTTACTGGGAGTTCCCTTAAACAGATTTTCACAAGACAAATACAAGTTATTTATACGTCAAGACTTAAAAGTTCATTCATTGCCAGATAGATATGATAGAAGTAGAAGTAAAGGTGAGGATAAATGATATAGTAGGTATGGAGCAGAGACTAAAAGGAGAAGGTGCGGAATATAAGGGGATGATAAAACAGGCTGATGAATATTTCGATTTTACAGATATGCGGATTATTAATAGTGGTGGTGCATTCAGGGTTAGGGCGGCGGATGGTAAATATCGGGTGACCTATAAAGGCGTTAAGAAGGATAAGGAGACAACGAGCAGGGAGGAGATAGAAATAGGGATAGAATCGGCGGCTAAAATGATAGAAATACTGGAGCACATGGGCTTCATCAGGTTGTGCGAGATAAAGAAGAAGAGGAAGAGTTATCTTTTGGCTGGTTTGAAGATTTCTCTTGATGAGGTGGAGGGGCTGGGTAGTTTCATGGAGATAGAAGGGATGGCGAATACTGATGCGGAATATAAAGCGAAGAAGGGAGAGATATTTATGCTTATTGATAAATTGGGAGTTACATCGGAGGATATTAGTCAAAAGTCGTATATGGAGTTGGCGCTTAATAGAAATTATCCGAGTTTGCACTAAATTTTGCTCTGGCATCTTGCGATGAAATAAATACATTTTTAATATATCCTTCTTCTTCATATTTTTAAAGTGGCTATCATGGGTGGCAGAAAGAAGGGCAAAAAAGAAATGGTTTGTAGAAGGTGAAAAAGAACATTGGTCTCTTTAGATTTATCGGACATAATCAGTTTCATGCCGTTTTTGGCGACTCTAAATTTATCGAATCTAATAAATTTCATGCTGTTTTTGGCGACTCTATTTATTGCGGTAATAACTTTTTACTCTCTCAAAAGAGAACACGGGGCTACTTTGTTTTTTGAGTATAACAAGAGATTTGCAGATATTCGTTGGCAACTCCCCAGTGATATACTATCTAATTGTTTCGATCCAAACAAGCTGAAAGATGAAGATTTGATGAATTATATGAGGCAATACTTTATCCTTTGCTCCGAGGAATTTTATTTGAAAAAAAGGAAGAGATGGATCGAAAGGAAATTGTGGAAAGAATGGGAACGAGCGATTAAATATTACATGGGTAAGCCAGCATTTAGGAAAGCATGGCGAGAAGTTCGTAATGAGAATATCTATTACAAAGGCTTTGTGCCGTTTATGGATACTCTTGCCGGGATTAGAGAAACTAATACCGAGGATGACTAAACCAATTAGTCATACTATATCGGTCGCTTGCGGTAACGTGGAGCGACCGATATACCATTATGATTTATATATATAGTCCACAAGGTATTGTGTAATTACAGATGTTGGACATAGTTTCTGTAGGGGACATAGCAGTGGACTACATATCAACGGTGGACGAGTTCCCAGCGATAAATTCCAATTCAGACGTGCTTGCCTTCTCGAGAGCTTTTGGCGGTAGTGCGGCAAACACAGCGATAATGTGCGCGCAGTTGGGGGCGAAGACCGGTTTATTTGCGTGTGTCGGGCATGACTTTCCCCCGGAATATACGGAAGAGCTGAAAGAATGGGATTTGCATACGAATCTGTTCAGGTCACCACTGAACACCACAACGGCAATGCTGTATTCAAATGGCGAGGAGCAACTTACCTTCTTCTATCGTGGCGCATCGCAAGAACTAAGCGAAGTAGAGCCGCCTGACGAGATATTAGAAGCGAAGGTTATTCATCTGTGCCGTGATTTCACAGAGACGTTCAAGAAGATAATCAAAAGAAGTGATGCTCAGATTTCGTTCAATCCCGGATATGGTCTGGATGAAATAGAGCGAAATGAACTGGAATATATACTGCGACACACGAAGATACTATTCATAAACGAGCATGAACAGCGATATATAACGCAAATGTTTGAACTGGGAAATAAAGACGTAAAGGACTTGGGACCGGATATAGTAGTGCTGACGCTCGGGTCTAAAGGGTGTAAAGTTTTCTCGGAGAGGGAAGAGAAGGTGATAGGAGCGGTTCCTACAACGCTGGTAGACCCTACGGGAGCAGGGGATTCATTTGCAGCGGGATTCCTTGTTGACTATTCCAAAGGCTATTCGCTAGAAGAGTGTGCGAGGATAGGAGCGGCGGTGGCTAGTGTGACAATAAGCACGAAAGAGACACATCCGAAGGTTAGTTGGGGAGAAATAGAAGGCTTAATAAGCAGAACAGAGAATAATAATTTATAGTTTATACTATAATATAATGTAACTACATGGAAAGCGTACAAATTAAAGTAGGCGAAAACGAAATAAGGATAATGAAAGAGCTTTCGGAGATGCTTCATTCGTCCAGTACAGAGGTTATAAGTATGGCTATGGAGGAAGGAGTAAAGAGCTTACGCATGAAAATCGCATTAGAGAAATATGTTAACGAGGAGTTTTCACTGTGCAGAGCAGCAGAATTTGCG